>NZ_DATMTE010000555.1:0-11599 GCF_035564935.1 Chitinophaga sp.
AAAACAATATTATCTCCAGTATAATAATTACAGCATCAACCAGGGTACCTATGGCGGTTCTACCGGTGGCACCTACAACGGGGTGAATGCCGTAACGCCTAACTTCTCCGATGGTGTGGCACAGGACGGGCTTACCTGGGAACAGGCCATCCAATCCAATATAGGCGTGGATGCAAGCTTCTTTAGCGGAAGATTGAACGTTACCGCAGACGCGTTTAACAGGGGTACTTCCAAACTGCTGTTTAACCTGTTGCTGCCATCTACTTCCGGGTATGATAAGGTGAATACCAACGCGGTGGATGTACGCAACACCGGTGTGGAATTTACCATACAGGGCCGGATTACGCCGCCTACCAGCAAGTTCCAGTGGAACTCTACCCTGATCTTATCTTTCATCAAAAACCAGATCGTTAAATTACCCAACGGTAACCGCGACCTGATGGTGCCGGACAACAATACCGGTATGACGTATGTGCTTACCAAAGGCCGTGCTATCAATGAGTTTTACCTGATTAAAAACAAAGGCGTATACGCCAGTGAAAAAGATATTCCGTTTAACCCCTACACCGGTGAAAAGCTTACCTACTGGGGCGGTAACCATACCGTGCAGGCGGGCGACTTTATCTGGGAAGACCAGAACGGCGATTACGATGTGTGGGACTGGAACGATAAAGTACGCAGCGGTAATCCCAACCCGGCCTGCACCGGTGGCTTTACCAACGCTTTTTCTTACGGTCCGTGGAGCCTGCAGGTATACATGACGTTTACCCTTAAACGTGATATCTATAACAAGTATATGTCCGACAGGCTCATTGGCTTAACCGGCAACTACGCAAATATTGCTGGTATTGATCCTTCTTCCATCGACAGCTGGCATAAAGAAGGAGACAATGCCAAATATGCAGAAGTGATCCCTTACAGCGAGCATTACTACTACCAGTTCCTTCCTTTTTCTTCCGCCTTTGTGGAAGATGGTTCTTACCTGCGTATCAAGTACCTGAACCTTGCTTACCAATTTACTCCTAAGTTCCTGGAACGCATTAAGCTTAGTAAGCTCCAGATCTATGGCGTGGTAGACAATGTAAAGATGTTTCAGCGATCAAGTGTTCCTGATGCGGAAGCAGTGGATGAAAAAGGTACTTACACCGGTGGCGGTTATCCTATACCACGTAAGTTCACCCTTGGTGTAAATGTTGGTTTTTAATTTTTAAAAAGAAGAAGATATGAACTGTCTGAAAAATATATTCACGGTAATAGCTGCAGGACTGCTGTTGTCGCCGTTTGTGTCCTGTAAGAAGCTGCTGGACCAGGAGCCGATCAATTCTCCCTATAATTCTGTTTTCTGGACTAACCAGCGGGATGCAGAGCAGGGGGTGGCAGGCGGTTATGCCTTACTGCGCAGAGCATTAACTTCCAATACGGACTACGATCAGAATATGTCGCATTTTGCGTATGGTTCGTTACCTGCATACGAGTTTTCGGATTATGACCAGTACGATGTGAGGTTCCTGGTGAAAGGCGGGGACGGCATGAATACGGCTGATTTCCTGGGTTCTTACCTGGAAAAATATCACGACTGGTCGCCCTACTATAAAGTGATCACCCAATCGAATATTATGCTGCATAATATTCCCAACATCCCGGATGCACAATTTACGGATCAGCCCACCCGCACCCGTAACCGCTTCCTGGGAGAAGCCTACTTCCTGCGTGCATTCAGCTACTTCTATATGGTGCGTATCTGGGGAGATGTGCCATTGGTGATGCAATATGATCCTAACCCGGTAACGTCAGAAAATATTCCGAGAACCAATGAAAAGATCATTCTTGATACCTGTATTGCAGATCTCAAAAAAGCCATCAGCCTGTTGCCATGGGAATACAAGAACGGTACTGAAAGGGCGGTAAGAGCCAACAGGGGCGCTGCTTTCGGATTACTGGCACATGCTTATATGTGGAGGAACTTCCTGAACAAAGGGCAGGTAGTATCTGATGTAACCAATGCAATTGCAGCCATTGATTCAGTGGAGAACAGCGGCCAGTACCAGTTGCTGCCGGCAGAGATGTATCCGAAGATCTTCCACGGAAAATCAATGGAAGGAATATTTGAGATCAATATGCAGGTAGCCAATGGAGAACAACAGGTAGAGAAAGGATTTTATTATAATATCCTGAAAACGCCCTTTATTACCAATAAGGACAGTAAAATAGATGCACCGAATATTGACCTGATCAATTTGCTGTATGATGAAGCCGGCACCGATTTGCGCCGCCGCTACTACTTTACCAACCTCGATGCGTCTGGTCAGTACGATGTACTCATCTGCAAGTTTGCAGGCCCCAACAGGGAAAATATCAACTACCGTAACCCGGGTAATTTCACCGATGCTGCTGTAGATGCCAATATTATCCTGATGCGTTATGCCGACCTGTTGCTGTTGCGCGCAGAGGCGCATGCCGACCAGGGAAATGTAGGCGCTGCCTTAATGGATATCAACCGCGTGAGGGCCCGCTCACAGGCAGCACCCATTCTGCCGGAAGATGTAACCGATATTAAGGTGGAAGCGTTCCTGGAACGTTCCCGCGAATTATATGCAGAAGGCCAGCGCTGGTACGACCTGGTACGTACCCGTATGCTGATGAACGGCGACGTGAATGCAGCAGCAGGTTTCCCGCAGGACCGCTTCGACGCCGGTGGCTGGAAATGGCCGGTAGGACGCGCGTTGTTCCTCAACAACAGTGTGCTCAAACAAAATGACTACTGGCTCGGTAAAGTGAAATAGCATCCTGAATCTTAAATGAACTGACATGAACAAACTGAAAATATTTACTGCAAAGGCTGGCTGGGGCATCTTACTGATTACCCTGTTATTTGCGGCCTGTAAGAAAGACGATCATTTCCTGGGCGGCAGTCCTACCAATGATCATACAGATCTTACCACCTACGACTATCTCAAAACAAATGCAAACTTTGATACGCTGATCCTGCTCATCGATAAAGCTGGGCTCAAAGAAACCATCAACAGCGATGTAACTTTTGTAGCGCCTACGGATTACTCGATCAAACAGTTCCTTGGTGTGCGGACCACGCAGCTGCAAAAGGAATTGAATGATGAAAACGTTAAGTACACTATCGATAGCCTGAAGGCGCCTGAGCTGCGCGACTCGCTGCTGGCTTATGTTTTTAGCGGGAAAATTGTACGTGCTGATCTTTCACTGGAATCGCAGGTATATAAGAATAAAGTCGGAGAAGATTTTGCTTTCAAGCTGATCAAAGCCGGCGGGTATGATGATATTTTTTCTGCCGGTGTAAAATATATGGCGCTGACCAAACTGATCAACGGACTGGACCCGGATCCCCGCCCGGATGATTATCCCGAAGACGACAGGGACATACAGTATACCCTGCAAACCACCGGTATCATTACAAAAACAGGCGTATTGCATGTATTGCAAAACAACCATGTGTTCTACTGGAAATAATCATCATCATTAAATCAGAAAGTATGTTGCATCAATATAAAGCAAAGAAATGGCTCACCTCCGCAATGCTGCTTGGGCTGCTGATTGCGGGCTGTAAAAAGATAGAAGAAGGCTTCCTGAGCGATGGCCTGTACGTGCCGGATACGCCTATTAAAGTACAGCGTGGCAACGCCTTCCAGAAAACAAGCGCTATCCTTGCGGATGGTACTACCCAGCCCATGACCGTGAAGCTGCTGGATATCAGGAGGGTGGATAACAAAAAACATGCGGATGAATTTTATAAAGAATACCCTGTTTACGTATATACGGCAGCGGTAGACCCGGCAAAAGATACCACCATTGAACTGGTGAATAAAAAACGCGAGCTGAAAAAAATGCAGCCTTATGTATTCCTGTCCAGCGGCCAGTTTGTATTCAACGGCGCTACGGATAGTTTGCCGCTGGATGTAACTTATGAATATGACGTGGAGGTATCTAATGTGGCGGGTTCAAAAGTGTACACGAACATTGGCACACTCACCACTGTTGATCCGCCACTGGTTACTGAAACCACTTCCGGTTGCAATTTCTTTCCTGACGACGGCTCTGCTACCGTACCAATGGGTACGCCGGAAATGAAGATTACCAGGATCAATGAAAGCGGTGCTTCCGTTATCCTGAAAATAACGGATAAAGATGGCAAGCCTTTCAACCCGAAAAGCGGGGAGATCATTAAACGTGGCGACCGTCCTATTTTTGAGAACTATGCCAGGTTCCACCCGATTGAATACACGGATACGGCTATGATCTGTAATTTCGAGATTGCGCCGTTCCCGCTGAGCCGCTACTCCAGCGGGGGGAACAACTGGAACTACCTGATGTATTACCGTATTCCTTCTGCTTATGTATCGGTAGATAAAAATGTGTCGGCCAAGGTGGGTAGCGTAAACCCGCTGTTTGCCTTCCGGCTCATGAAAGCAGGTGTATACGTGGTAGAGTTGCGGATGCCTAAAACAGTGAAAGTAACTCCTTAATAAGTATAGATAATAATAAGGAAGCGGGAGGGTAGTATCCTCCCGTTTTTTATGCAGGTATGATCCCAAACTCCTGCAGGAACTGATGCAGCGTAGCTATATCTTCCTGCAAATGCAGTGCGGAAACCACGGCCCTGTTAATTACCGGGCTATGTGGTTGCGGGTAGGGGAAGCTGGAAATGATCACATCCCTGTCCTGCAGGTAATGCACCAGCTTATCGCCGGCTGGCAGGATGAACATGGGAAGGCCATGCGGGTTATGCACGGTGGTATTGGCAGTAAGATGAAGGAAGTAAGCGATATTTTGCTGTAATGATCTGCGCATTTTTGCAGCCAGTTCCCCGGAGTGCAGCCAGGCATGGGCGTGGGCGGGCATCATGGGGGTACTGCCGGAAAAAACGGGCAGCTTTTTAACTGCTGTGATATCTGCAGCATGACCGGCAACCACTCCGCCGGAAATGCTGTATGCCTTTGCCAGTGAGGCGGAGAGCAGGTATCTGACGCATGGGGTTTCGGGTAAGAAATGAATGGCGCCCTGCCCGTTGGGTCCCAATATGCCGATGCCGTGGGAATCATCTGCCAGCACCAGCACTTTACGCTGCAGCTCCTGCAGCCAGTGAAAAGGATGGATAGCGCCTGTGAGCGGGTTCACCGTATCGGTGATGATCACGAAATGATGATCGGGGTGTGTATTCACTTTTTCAATAGTGCGAGCGATCCATTCTTCCCTGCTTATACCCGGTAACACGGGCTCCTGGTACCACAATGAAGGATGCGCATCCGGCGCGTACAAGGGTTGCCGGTTGCTAACGGCATATTGTACGGCAGCTTGTGATGCCAGGTAGCCGGAAGAAAAAGCGGCCGCCGATTGCTGCTTTACATGTGTGCAAAGGGCATGTTCTGTTTCTTCGTATATAGATAAACGTAAGTTGCCGGACCTGGAAGAAGGAAACAGGGTACCATACTTATCAATACCTTCAGCCAGCAGGTGTTTGAAGGCCGGCAGCTGATGCAGGCCCAGGTAAGCAAATCCTGAAAAGAAAAGGCAGTTGCGGCCTTCCTGTGTAACTGTTCTTCCTGGTGTATGATCCGTATACAACATAGCCGTTATTCTTTCTTCGTACATAAAATAAACTGGAAATCGGTTGAGGTTACCTGCATGTCGAAGTAATCTTCCGTAAGCCTGGTAATCGTAACGAGGTTTTCCACTTTACGGTCGCCGTTTTTCGCCGTAACGGAGATCATGGCGCCGTTGCTGAGAATGAAGTATTTACCGGTATCGGACCTGCCGGCAATGGTGGCCACAAACATGTTATTATCCAGGAACTGGTAATAAGCATCCCGGTAATAGCCTTTTTTCAGGTCCTGTGCCTGTATGTACTGCGTGTTGCTGATGGGCGATCCCGGCGGAATTTTCACATCATACACCCGCCATTTTTTATTCATCAGCAGTTCATTGTTCTTTTTCCCCTGGCAGGCGGCAAACAGGAGTAATACCGTAACAACGGCAAGTAGTTGACGTATTTTCATGAATGATCAGTTCCCTGTTTTTGCTTTATTGAAAGCTGCCGATCCGCCTTTGGGGATGGACAGGCTTTCCCATTTTTCTTTCAGGAGCATTTTCCCGATATATACGATCTGGCCCACATGATAGGGCACATGTGCCAGCTGCCGGTTAATGGCGTCTATTACAATGTGGGGCTCGTTGCGGATAAACACGGTCCTGTCGAGGTCCGTATCCTGCAACGCGCGGATAGCCGTAAGCATGCAATCCCAGCCCTCATCCCACAGCTGTACGATCTGCTCATAACTGAGGCCGCTTTCCTCAAATTCCCCGTCGCGGTTACGGCCTGGCTTTTCCCCGTCGGTGGTGAGGAAGTCGGTCCAGCGCGACAACATATTACCATGCAGGTGTTTAATGATCATGGTAATACTATTGGGTTCCCCGTCGGGTTGCCAGTTCAGCTGGTCTTTGTTAAGTCGCCGGATGGTTTTAACACCCAGTTCCCGGTGTATTTCAAGACGTTTTAGTACGCTTTGCAGATAAATAGACTGGATAGACATTGTCAGTATTTTTAGATTAATATCCTGCTGCGCTGTCGTCGCCGCGCTTATCACCGGATGCTTCCAGGTAGCGGCTTTCAGGCGCTCTTTTAATAATTTCGGTACGGCCTATGGGACCGCGTTTTACCACCTTGTAGCCCATTCCTTCCAGGGCCTGGATGGTACTGTCGGGGAACCCGTTTTCCACGGCCACTTCATCGGGAAGCCACTGGTGGTGGAACTTGGGATTGTTGATGGCTTCCGATGGTGAGAGGCCAAATTCCAGTGTATTCATCAGTGTTTGGAAAACGGAGGTAATGATAGTGGAACCGCCGGGTGTGCCCAGGGAATACAGCACTTCATTTTTTTGAAGCACCAGGGTAGGCGTCATGGAGCTGAGCATGCGCTTGGAAGGAGCAATGGCATTGGCTTCTGTGCCCACCAGTCCGTACATATTAGGTACGCCTGGTTTTACGCTGAAGTCGTCCATTTCGTTATTGAGCAGGAAGCCCGCTTTACCCACCACTGTTCTGCTGCCGAAGTGGCCATTGAGGGTGGTGGTTACTGCTACCGCATTGCCATCGGCATCGATGATGCTGAGGTGGGTGGTTTCCTCACTTTCGGGCAGCACGCCTGCTTTTGTTTGTTCGCTGGAACCGGCCTTGCCAGGTGTAAAATCCTGCATACGGGTAGCCAGGTATTTTTTATCAGTGAGTTGTGAGAAAGGCACTTTCACAAAATCGGGGTCGCCAAGAAATTGGGCGCGGTCGGCGTAAGCGCGTCTTTCTGCTTCTATCATCAGCTGAACAGCCTGTGGCGACTGGAAGCCCCATTGCGAGATGGGATAGTTTTCGACCATGCCCATCAGCTGCTGGAGGCAAATGCCGCCGCTGGAAGGCAGGGGCATGGTTACAATCGTATAGCCTTTATAGTTAAATGCTACGGCAGTTCTTTCTTTTGCTTTATAATTTTTGAGATCCTGCAGGGTCATGATGCCGTTGCCACGTTTCATTTCCGCCACGATGCCGGCGGCGGTTTCTCCCTGGTAAAATCCTGCAGCTCCTTTATTTCGTATAAGCGTGAGGGTATGTGCCAGTTCTTTCTGCACCAGGGTGTCGCCGGCTTTCCAGGTTTTGTCCCTTACAAAAGCGGTTTTAGTGGTGTTAAGTCTTTCGAAATCAGCCCTGGCGCTATTGAGTCCTGCCGCTTCGGCGGCGGTGATCACGAACCCTTTTTCCGCCAGGCGGATGGCGGGATCTATCAGTTTGGGAAAAGGCAGTTTGGCATATTTCATGGAGGCGAATAAACCGGCCACGGTGCCGGGTACGCCTGCAGCAAGATGCCCGTCGAGGCTTAGTTGGGTAATGGGATTACCGAGGGAGTCGAGGTACATATCCCGGTGTGCTTTTGCGGGCGCTGTTTCCCGGTAGTCGATAGCAATATTGCGCCCGTTTTTCAGGTGGCCCACCAGGAAGCCGCCGCCGCCAATATTACCGGCGCCCGGATATACCACTGCCAGCGCCAGTTGAGTGGCAATGGCGGCATCTACAGCGTTGCCGCCCTGTTGCAGTACAATGGCGCCCACGCGGCTGGCCAGCGGATGTGCTGATACTACAGCCCCGTGCAATACTTTAATATCTTTCTCGATACTGTAATCGTAAGGATGTAATTCGTCTGTTGTTTGTTGGGCACAGGCGGTGTGTAAGGTGCATACCGTCATCCCCAGCATGATAAGGAAACGCATGGGTGTCTGTTTGCATCGAAATTAACGATATGCGCTGAATTATGGGAAATTTAATAATTTAAGCAGGTTAATAATTATCACCGGAAAACAATTCCTAACTTACAGTATTCAATTTCAGGCTTTATATGCGCAGATTTTTATTAACGGCCTTTGTTATGCTGGGCGCCCTTTTTGCAAACGCCCAGGCGCCCACACCCGACCAGTTTCTCGGTTATCCGCTGGGCACCCGGTTTACGCCTCATTACAAGGTGGTGGAATATTTTAAACAGGTGGCGGCAACGGCAAAGAATGTAAAGCTGGAGCAATATGGCACCACCTATGAAGGCCGGCCGCTGCTGATGGCTATTATAGCCTCTCCTGAAAATGCCGGCCGCCTGGAAGAGATCCGGCAGCGCAGCCTGGACATGTCGAACGCAAAAGGCAACAGCGCTGATAACCAGCCGGTAATTGTATGGTTAAGTTATAATGTACACGGCAATGAAGCGGTTTCCACGGAAGCCTCCATGAAAGCCCTGTATGAACTGGTTAATAACGGCAATGCACAAACGCAGCAATGGCTGAAAAATACCGTAGTGATCATTGATCCCTGTCTTAATCCCGATGGCCGTGAAAGGTATGTGAATTTCTATAATAATACCCGCAGCGTTACACCCAATGTAAATCGCTGGTCGAGAGAACATAATGAGCCCTGGCCGGGCGGAAGGGCCAATCATTATTACTTTGACCTGAACCGCGACTGGGCCTGGCAAACACAAAAGGAATCGCAGCAACGGGTGGCCAGATACAACCAGTGGATGCCACAGCTGCATGTGGATTTCCATGAGCAGGAAATAGAGGCGCCTTATTACTTTGCGCCTGCGGCGGAACCTTTTCATGATGCCATTACGCCCTGGCAGCGCCAGCTACAGGTACTTATCGGGAAAAATAATGCGAAGTATTTTGATGAACAGGGCTGGCTGTATTTTACCAAGGAACGTTTTGATCTTTTCTATCCCAGTTATGGCGACACCTATCCCATGTACAACGGCGCTATTGGCATGACGTATGAGCAGGGCGGTAGCGGAAGGGCCGGTGTAGCTGTATTGAAAAAGGATGGCGATACACTTACACTTACAGACCGGATTGCGCATCATTTCGCCACCAGCATGTCTACCGTTGAAGTGGCGTCACAGCAGGCTGCAAAGATCATCAGCGAGTATACACAGTATTTTGAAGCTGCGAAGAAAACCCCGCAGGGCGGGTATAAATCATATGTAGTGAAAGCCGGTGGCAATACGGAAAAGCTTAATACCCTGGCGGAACTGCTACGTAAAAATAACATCGCTGTTGGCTTCGGCGCCAATACCGGCAGCGCCAGCGGATTCAATTATTTTACAGGTAAAACAGAAACGTTTACCATCGATAAGGAAGACCTGGTGATCAACGCCTATCAGCCGCATTCCAACATGCTGCGCGTGTTGTTTGAACCGGTGTCGCGCTTAACGGATTCTGTTACTTATGATATCACTGCGTGGGCGTTGCCTTATGCATATGGGTTAACTTCCTATGCAGTAAAACAGCCGTTAACACCGGCGGGGGATGCACCGGTAACGCGTAATAATACGCCGTTGTCGGCACAGAAACCATATGCTTACCTGGCTAAATGGAACAGCTTACGGGATGTAAAGTTCTTATCGTCGCTGTTGCAAAATGATATTAAAGTAAGATTTACAGAAACGCCCTTCACCGCTGGCGGCAAGGATTTCCCGGCAGGAACGCTGGTGATCACCCGTTCGGGAAATACTGCAAAAGGCGATCAGTTCGACCGCTTTATTACTATGCAGGCGAATCACTTTAAGATTTCGCTGGATGCGGTAGCCACGGGTTTTGTAGACAAGGGAATGGACTTCGGTTCCGATAAGATCCGCTTTATCCGTAAGCCGGAAGTAACGCTGCTGGCCGGGAGAGGTATTTCTTCCCTGGGCATGGGCGAGATATGGCATTTCTTTGAACAACAGCTGGAGTTCCCTATAACGGTAGTGGACGAACGAAATGTGGAGGATATCAATTGGGATAAAACGGATGTGCTGATTTTAGCCGATGGAGATTATAAGATATTTGAAGACAAAGCAGCTACGGATAAACTGAAAGAGTGGATCAATAACGGTGGTAAGCTGATTGCGCTGGAATCGGCGGCGGTGCAGGTGGCCGGGGCCGAGTGGGGCATTAAGCTGAAGAAAGAAGAGGAAAAAGATAAGGAAGCAAAAGAGAAGGCTGCCGCGGCGCGTCCGTATGATGCTTTGAAACCCTATGCCAACAGGGAGCGGGAAAGCATTAAAGCGTTTATTCCAGGCGCCATTTATAAAGTGCAGCTGGATACCACGCATCCGCTGGCATTTGGTTATCCGGCGTTTTATTATACGCTGAAGCAGGATGCACATTTGTATGAATTTATTGAGAACGGGGGGTGGAATGTAGGCGTGTTGAAGAAAGACAGCTACCTTACCGGCTTTGTGGGTGCATCTACCCGGCAACAGTTGAAAGACGGCTTATTGTTTGGCGTAAAGGAAATAGGCAGTGGTTCCGTGATCATACTGGCAGATAACCCTTTATTCAGGAGCTTCTGGGAAAATGGTAAACTGTTGTTCAGTAACGCAGTTTTCCTGGTAGGCCAGTAATATGCCGGTGATTTTTTATGCAGATAGAATACTGCGGTATTCATCTCCCTGAAAAAAAAGAGCACAGGAAATCACCGGTAATTTTAAAGATTCCTTTTTATGTTGCATCCCATGCTATGGGAAGTGTTCACGCTAACCGCTTTACCCGCCAGCATTTCATTGATGGCGTTTTGTAATAAACGTGTTTTCACCGCTTCCGCATTACCCGGACTGTCGTCAATTCCCCCTTTATAAGCGAGCCGGCTGTTTTTATCGAACAGGAAGCATTCAGGTGTGTGATTGGCGTCGAAAGCGTTGGCCAGTACCGCATTTCTGTCTACCACATAATACCATCTGAAATGCTGGGCCGCAGCATACTGCTTCATGGCGGCAAAAGATTCATTACCGGTGCGTGCGGCTTCGTTAGAGTTCACCATAATAACACCAATGCTGTTTTTGGACGCATACTGGCAGATATTGCGCAGCCGCTCCTGGTTACGCAGCATATAGGGGCATTGATTACTTCCAAAGATCACCAGTAGCCCGTTATTTCCCTTTGCAGCGCCTAAGGAGATTTCTTTTCCGGAGATATCTGTACAGGTTATTTCTGATTTTGGTAAGGGAGATCCTGGTTCCAGGGGAAGTTCCCGGGTTGGCTGAAAAGAAGAAAATAAAATAGT
>NZ_DATMTE010000556.1:0-3109 GCF_035564935.1 Chitinophaga sp.
CTACACAAGGCTTCGGAGAGTATGATGCACAGTTCCGCCCTACACAGCTATTACCCGAAGCTACAAGGCAGTTGCAGGACATGAAGATCATTTCATGGGCTACCGGCAACGAACAGGTGTTGTGGTGCGGAACTGATGGCAATGGTATCATCAAAATATACCCGCAAACAAAATACTTTGGCACTGTAAACAGAAGTACCGGCGGCGCTGCTTTCAATAAACCTATACGCGCCTTCTGTGCCAATGGCAACGATCTTTGGATAGGTACCAAAGGCAGCGGCATCATCTGTTTGCCCAATTTCACCCGGCAGCCTGCTGCCACCCATCAGCAATTGTTTTCAGCAGAACTGGACGATAATTCCGTTTTTTCGCTTTGCCGGGGCATGGATAGTATCATCTTTATTGGTACCGACGGGAAGGGGCTTGCTATGTACGACCAGCTGCATAAACGCTTCATCAACTGGCCACAGGTAAGCGGCAGCAGTAAATTGCCGGTGTTTGGCTCCGTATATGCCATACTACCGGATGCCGACAGCTCGCTGTGGCTGGGCACCAGCGGGTACGGACTGGTACATCTGCGCATTCAGCGGCAAGGCGCCGCCATGGCCGTAACTTCATTCCGCCAATATACTTTCAATGGCAGCGACAGCGGTCCGGCTAACGATATCATCTATTCACTGGCTCCCGGTCCCGCTAACTCACTGTGGATAGGCTGCCGATACGGGGGACTGAACCTGTTCAACAAAACCCAACAGAAATTCCAGGTGTTTAAGGCCTTTAATTATGAAGGCGGCTTATCACATAATGATGTGCTGGCACTTTACCGGGATACCAGGCAGCGGTTATGGATAGGTACCAGTTACGGGTTGAACTGTATTGCAGAAGCAGCCATCAGTGAGCCACGACCGGCGTTTACCCGCTATAACACCGGCAACGGCCTGCCCAATAATACCATTCATGCCATTACGCAGGACAACGACGGCCTGATCTGGGTAAGCACCAATAAAGGACTGGCGCGCATCAATCCTGCTACTGCTGAAATATCCCATTTCCAGGAGGCCGACGGATTGCAAAGCAATGAGTTTAGTGATGGAGCGGTTTGGAAAGATCCTGCAGGACGCCTTTACTTCGGTGGCGTATATGGCTTTAATTATTTCACACCTGCCAATATACAGGAACGCCACGTGTATCCTAACCTGCTGGTGTCGGGATTGCAACTGGCGGGCAAAACAAATGAGAACGGCTTAGAGGTACTGCAACCCGGGCAATATAACGCCGCCGTCTATACGCTGGCAAGACGGGATAACTTTTTTGAACTGCAAGGCAAAGCCGTTAGTTTTCTTCATGCAGAAAAATGTGAATACGCCTGGCTGCTGGAAGGCTACGATAAAACCTGGCAATACACCGGTGGCAACGGCAGGATCGCTTACAGCAATGTACCACCAGGCCGGTATGTACTGAAAGTAAAATGGAGTAACGGGGAAGGCGTATGGACACCGCCCAGCGTACTGTTTACCCTTACCATTCAACAATATTTCTGGCTTACCTGGCCGGCATTCCTGTTGTACCTGCTGCTGTTGGGCAGCGGCGGCACTGCATTCTGGCTGTACCGGAAAAATAAACTGGGCATGAAGCATCAGCTGGAAATGGAACACCTGCTGCGTAAGAAAGAAGAAGAAGTGCATGAAGAACAACTCCGCTTTTTTACTAACATCGCCCATGAACTGCAAACACCGCTGACGCTGATAGTGGGTGCGGCGGAACGCAGCCGCGATCAGCCCGGCGATACCTATCACCAGGCGCTTGTACATCAGCACGCCTCCAGGCTTACCTACCTGGTGCAGCAGCTGCTCGAATTTCGCAGGGCTGAAGCCGGCTTTCTGAAAAACTACTACTCCCCGCTTAATATTTCCGCGCTGCTGGAAAATATTGCCGCCTTGTTTAAACCTATGTGCCAGCAAAAATCCTTACGCTTTGATACCAGTATTGCGCCCGCGATGATTGCAGCCATGGATAAAGACAAACTGGAAAAGATCCTGTTTAACCTGCTGAGCAATGCCTGTAAATACACCAACCGGGAAGAAACCATCCTGCTCCGGGCCAGGCAAACAAACAACTGCCTGGACATTTATGTGTATAATTCCGGCAGTCATATACCGGCGGAACAACTGGATAACCTGTTTACCCGCTTTTTCAGCACCGGTACTGCCACACATGGAAAATTCGGCACAGGCATCGGGCTGGCTTTTACCCAGCAAATGGTGCACCTGCTCAATGGCAGCATCCGTGCGGTGAATGAAAATAACGGCGTGGCATTTTATGTGCAGCTCCCGCTTTCAGCAACAGGAAGCACTTACCTCCAACAACAGGAAGCACCCGCCAACCCGGTTCCTTCTTACCTGCTGCAATCCATTACTGCCGACCTGTTGCCGCCAACTGCACCGGTTATTGATCCCAATAAACTATCCAGGATCCAAAGCGTACAGGAGGCCGGCAAAAAAAGTATTTTGCTGGTGGAAGATGAATACGCTATCCGCCAACTGTTAAAAGATCTGCTCGCCGATCAGTATATTATATATGAAGCCGGCAATGGCAACGAAGCGCTGGAACTGATCCGGCAAACGCTGCCCGACCTGATCATCAGCGATATCATGATGCCTGATATGAACGGCCTGGAACTCTGCGACAAAGTAAAGAATGCCGCCAGTACCTGTCATATTCCTTTTATTATCTTGTCGGCCCGCGGTACTATAGACCAGCAAACGGAAGGCTATGAAGCCGGCGCAGATGCCTATCTCCCAAAACCCTTCTACGCGGTTCACTTACAGGTAAGGGTGCGTAAGCTGCTGGAATACCGCCAACGCCTGCACGAAATTTTCAGGAGGGATCATCCGCTGGGCCAACTGGAAGAAACCGGTATGCCGGATACAGATAAACAGTTCCTGCAGGAACTGGTACAGGTAATAGAAGACCGGATGGATGAGGAAGGGCTAAATGCCGAAGCATTGGAAAAGCATTTGCTCCTCAGCAAAATGCAATTGTACCGGAAACTGAAAACACTCACCAATATGACACCGGCAGAATTTATCCGCAACATCCGGTTAAAACA
>NZ_DATMTE010000557.1:0-12229 GCF_035564935.1 Chitinophaga sp.
CGGGTGCGATCCGGCTTAACCCGGGAGCGTCCATACAGTAAGCTGTGAAATTCCAAGGTGAAGCTATCCAACCTGCTACAGTTTTACATCCGCCGGGTCAGAAAACCCCGTTATTGATTTACCACCTGCACCTTCCCCTAAATCTATTTATTTTTTGTTAAAAATCCCTTCCCTTTAACGGGAATGGCGCTTTTGGTTTACATTCAGTAAGTTAAAATGTAAGGTATCAGGGAAATCAGTGTAGCCCTCCCGGTGACCGGTTTTGCTTAATGCTTTTTTCAGTAAATTACAGAACTACCAAAAATACAGCAACATGGACGCAACAGTTGAAAATAAGACTGCGCTCAAAGGCGCCGAATTCCTGGTTAAGGAGAGTGCTCCCGAAGAAGTGTTTACTCCCGAAGATTTTTCGGAAGAGCAGCTGATGATTAAAGACATGGCAGATCAGTTTATCAGTAAAGAGATAACACCGATCGTGGAGCGGATAGATAAGCTGGAAGAAGGACTGATGCCCTCGCTGCTGGAAAAAGCGGGCGAACAGGGCTTACTGGGCGCTTCTTTCCCGGAAGAATACGGTGGTTTGGGTAAAGATTTTGTAACGGCTACTATTATCAACGAAGGACTGGGTGCTGGGCACTCTTTCTCCGTTGCCATGGCCGCCCATACCGGTATAGGTTCCTTACCTATTCTTTATTTTGGTACCGCAGAACAGAAACAGAAATATATTCCCAAGCTGGCTACCGGCGAGATGAAAGGCGCCTATGCCCTTACAGAGCCCGATTCCGGCTCCGATGCACTGGGTGCTAAAACCACCGCCAAATTAACCGAAGACGGCAAGCACTATATCCTGAACGGGCAAAAAAGCTGGATCACCAACTCCGGATTCGCCGATGTGTTTACCGTGTTTGCGAAAATTGACGGCGATAAATTCACTGCCTTTATCGTAGATAAAGGAACACCCGGCTTTACACTCGGCGCAGAAGAACATAAAATGGGGATCAAAGGATCTTCTACCCGGCAAATCTATTTCCAGGATGCCAAAGTGCCTGCTGAAAATGTACTGGGCGTAATTGGTAAAGGCCACCTCATTGCTTTCAACATCCTGAATATAGGCCGTCTGAAACTTTGCGCTGCCGCATTGGGCGCCGCCAAAAAATGTATCAACACCTCCGTGCAATACGCCAATACCCGCACCCAGTTTAAACAACCCATCGCCAACTTCGGCGCTATCAAACATAAACTGGCGGAAATGGCTATCCGTACCTGGACTTCAGAATCAGCGCTTTTCCGCACCGCACAACTGATCGATGAAAAAGAAAAAGAACTGCTGGCAGAAGGTAAGCCTTTCAATGAAGCTTTACTGGGCGCAGCAGAAGAATATGCGGTAGAATGCGCCATCCTGAAAGTAAACGGCTCCGAAGTGCTGGATTATGTAGTGGATGAAGGCGTACAGATTCACGGTGGTAACGGTTTCAGTGATGAATACATCATCTCAAAAGCCTACCGCGATTCCCGCATTAACCGCATCTTTGAAGGCACCAATGAAATAAACCGGTTGCTCACCCTCGACATGACGCTGAAACGCGCCATGAAAGGAAAACTGGACCTGATGACGCCCGCCATGAATGTAATGAAGGAACTGATGAGCATTCCCGACTTCGGCAATGATGATGAAAGTGCCTTCAGTAAAGAAAGGAAGATGATCGTTAACTTCAAGAAAGCTATCCTCATGGCCGCAGGCGCTGCTGCACAGAAGCTGATGGTGAAACTGGAAAACGAACAGGAAATCCTGATGGATATTGCCGATATGGCCATTGAAACCTTTGTGGCGGAAAGTGCGTTGCTTCGTCTCATTAAGCTCACTAACAGCAAAGGAGAAAGCGCCGCTTCCCTGCAGGCCGATATTGTACGCACCTTCATTTACGACGCGGCCGACCGTATCAATAAATCCGGTAAGGATGCCATCAACGCGTTTGCGGAAGGCGATGAACAACGTATGATGCTGCTGGGCCTCAAACGCTTTACCAAAGCAGAACCATTTAATGCAAAAGACGCCCGCAGAAGAATTGCGGACAAACTGATTGCAGACAATAAATACAGCTGGTAACCACCGGCGCAAAGCAACTGATAAATGCAGCGGGATATTTTATTTCGCTGCATTTATCTAAAAGCTTTTTTCCTATTCCCCTCACCTGCTTATCTTTACCATCTTTCAAAGATATTGATGACAGGGTATGACGCTATTAGCTAAGTTGTTTTCTACGTTTCTTGTTGCCATTTGTATCCCCTTTTTTGCAAGCAGCCAGGCAACGCTGCGTATCAGTCAGCCTTCAAGGGAGCAGAATAATGTAAACACTTCCCGGCAATTTATTGCAGGCCGTACCTGTGTTGGCTGCACAGTAAGGATCAATAACGACACCGTACACGTATACAATACCGGCACCTTTGCTGTGAAATATGAACTGACTACCGGCAGAAATACCTACTCCGTTACTGCCACCACCCCTAACGGGGAAACATATACGAAAAATATCACCTATTACTACAACCAGCCACCCGCCCCTTCAGCTACCAGTATTTTCCGGATAGATCATATAGAAATATCGCCGTCAGGAAACCTCCAGCTTTCCGAAGGCGATACACTGCGGATAAAGATGAAAGGCTATCCCGGCCAAAGCGCCAGCTGGTTCAATGAGGTACCCCTGAAAGAAATGCCCCTTTCACAAACAGGCGGCGTACCCGGCTTTTACAGTGGCATGTATGTAATACAGCCACGTGATTCACTTCTGAATGGAAAAATTATGGTACGGCTCCGCAAACAAAGCGGTGAAACAGCTATCCTGGGCAGCCCTTACCGCTACAGCGTGATGCACAATGAAATACCCTTCACCGGACGCACCATCGATAACATGACCTACCTCACTGCCAGTGCGCATGGCGACCGGCTGGGGCCTGATAAGATCGGCTACCTCGATAAAGATGTGCTTTTACATATTGTAGGCAGGCAGGGCGACTATTACAAAGTAAAGTTATCGTCGCACACCACGGCCTTTATTCCTGAACCGCTGGTAGACACCGAGATACCACAGGAAGAGCTTCCCGTAAGCATTGCAGACGACGCCAAAATATGGGGAGATGAAAAATATGATTATGTATCTGTAGCGCTATCGGATAAGCTTCCTTATACTTCCACGCAGCTGGTTTCTTCCAAAAAGATCATCATCGATATCCACGGCGCTTATGCGGAAAAAGGACTCAACACCCCGCTCCGGAACACCAAAGAAATTACATCGGTAGCATGGGGGCAGCCATCGCCAGATGTATGCCGCATGGTGATTTCCCTGCAACATGCACCATGGGGCTACCAGGTGTACTACGATAATAACCGTATCACGGTAAAGGTTAAACGCGTACCGCAAAACCTGTCGTTAAAAAACCTGGTAATAGGGCTGGATCCCGGCCATGGCGGCAGCAACCCCGGCGCTACAGGCCTCACCGGCGCCGTTGAAAAAAACATGACCCTGGTGCTTTCCCTGCAACTGAAAGCATTACTCGAAAAAGAAGGGGCTACCGTGATCATGTCGCGCACAACGGAGAAGTTTGTCGCCAACGAAGACCGGCTTTCTTTCTTCCGCAGAACTGATCCTGACCTGCTGCTAAGCATTCACCTCAATGCTTCCGGCAACCCTGTAGATGTATATGGCACGGCCACTTACTATAAGCAACCGTTCTGCGAACCGCTCAATGCCGCTATCCACGAGCGCTTGCTGCAAACCGGCCTTTATGATTTCGGGAATAATTCTGACTTCAATTTTATTCTTAACAACCCTACCGAGTTCCCGGATGCGCTGGTGGAAACCCTTTTCCTCAGCAACCCCGGCGACGAGGAGAAAGTACTGGATCCCGCTTTCCAACGGGAACTGGTCACCGCTATCGTGGAAGGCGTGAAAGACTACCTCAGGGAAGCAGGCAGGCAGCGCTAACAGGCGCGCCTGTTAGCGGATACTCGCTAAATAGGTTGCTAAGCGGTTAATAGCCGCCGCTACTACGCCGATCTGCTCCTGCGCTTCCTTCCAGCGGCGCTGTTCAATGGCTTCCCTTACACCGGGAATGGTTTTAACGCCGTAACCGGTATAAAAGCCGGGAGCATACAGGGTGTGCTTATACCAGTTGCGTCCAGGCAAACCTGCATCATTGAGCAGCTGTTGCTCTCCCTGGTAAAGGGCTTTGTTGGCAGCAGCGGGAAGGTTTTTCCTGGTGGCCAATGAAGCAGTAACGGTGTCCAAACCTATGAGGGCATTCTGCAAGGGGGAAAAATCCAGGTATGGCACTTCTGATTTGGGAAGCGGCGGCAACAGGTGTTTGGCGGTATCTGTGGCCAGCTGGTATTTGTGATCGCGGATCAACTGGTTCTCTATGGTGGTCGATTCCCGCAGGCTGGTGGTGAGTTCCGTTAGCTCGTTCACATACCCGTTCACCGTTTCGTACAGTTTGCGGTAATCGAAGGGCAGGGTAACGGTGTTGGCTAAACGCAAAACGGTGTGGCCTGCAGTTTGAGAAAGCGCCACGCCATAGTTAAAGCCGGGATCTTTGAACCGGGTGTAATCGTTGTAAGAATCGTAGATGGAGTGATATTCACCGCCCGCATCTTCTCCCCCAAAACCAAAATCAAGAGAAGGCACTCCCAGGTGCTGAAGAAAAGACGAATAGTCGGAACCCGAGCCCATGGCGCCAATGGCAATGCCTTGTTTGCCCAGCTTTTCCTTTTTCAGTTTTGGCGTAGCGGCTTTCAGCACGTCTGCTGCCTGCCGGCGAGCCAGGATGCTCACCTGGGTTTGCGGGTCTGTAATATCGCGGGCCACTTCGTTCACCAGTGTTTCCAGCGCATGGGAGCCGCTGGCATTCAGGAAGCCGCGCCCATTGTTATCGGAGTTGATGTATACAACTGCCTTTTCTTTCAGCTCTTTGGCATGGTCTTCCACCCATTCCGTGGAGCCCAGCAATCCGGGTTCTTCCCCATCCCAGGCGCAGTAAACCAGCGTGCGCTTTGGCTGATATCCCTGTTTGTGCAATGCGCCGATGGCTTTGGCTTCTTCCAGGAGAGCGGCCAACCCGCTGATGGGATCCGCGGCACCGTTTACCCAGGCATCGTGGTGATTACCACGGATAATCCACTGGTCGGGTTGTTCACTACCTTTCAGTTTGGCGACTACGTTATAGCAGGGACGTATTTGCCAGTCGAACGACAGTTTTAGATGTACCCTGGCTTTGCCTCCGCCAATATGATAGGTAAATGGCAGTGCGCCTTTCCAATCGTCCGGCGCTACAGGCCCTTCAAGGGATTTGAGCAACGGGGCGGCATCGTGGTAGCTGACAGGCAGCACAGGTATTTTCAGCAGGTTGGGCGCCTGCAGGCGATCGAGCCGCTGTGCATTGGCGGTGGCGCCTGTATTGGGTGTAAGCGGGTCGCCGGGATAGATCACGATATCCATCACGGAGCCACGTTGCACACCATATTCATTTTTAAAGGCGCCTTCCGGGTATACGTCGCCTGCGTAGTAGCCATCGTCTTTCGGATCAGAGTAGATAATGCAGCCGGCGGCGCCATGTTCCTGCGCTACTTTTGGCTTGCTTCCGCGCCAGGAACGGCCGTATTTGGCAATTACTATTTTACCTTTTACGTTAATGCCGGCGCGGTCCAGGTATTCATAGTCTTCAGGGAGGCCGTAATTCACGTATACCAGTTCCCCTTCCACGTCGCCATCGGCGCTCCAGGCGTTATAAGTAGGCAGCTGGCCTTCCTGGCCGGAGGTGGCGTCTTCCTTCAGGGCAGGTTCTTTCAGCAGCGCTTTATAGGTAGTGGGACCTTTCAGCTCTACCACGCGTTCCTTTGGAGTAGGGAAAAGCACCTGGTAAGTCACTATTTCCGCATCCCATCCGTAGCTTTTAAAACGTTGCAGGATGTCTTCTGCTACCGCTTTACCCCTGGCAGAGCCAATGTGGTGAGGTTGGGAAGATAATGCTTTGATGGTTTCGCCTATATGGTTGCTGCTTAACTGTTTATCGAAGCGGTTTTCCAGTTCCAGCTGGCGGGAGGCTGCGCTGGCATCGTACCCGGTGAGCTTTTTTTCCTGTGCCTGTATTGTAATGCCTGTGCACATTGCCAGTGCCAGCAGCAGGGAGAAGTTGGTTGTTGTGTTCATTCAGATTGCAGATCTTGTTGAAAAAGAGGGTTTATCTACTCAATATACAAAAGTCTATTATAGCAATAGACTGATTTGAGCGCCGCTTTAGTAGTAATAACTTTTGGTTATGATCCATAAATATAGGTTATAGGGCAAGAAGTCTACTTAACCAGTAGATTAATCTATATTTGTAAATCCTTTCATAGCTTTATTGGGTGAAACGATAAACTAACATCATAAACAGCAGTTATATGGCCAATGCGATCCAGGAGTTTAACGACTACCGTGCCAGGATGAACGAGGTAATACTGGGCAAACAGAATAAAGTGATTAACAGGCTTTTCAACCTGGATACCAATACTTATGCAGAAGGGGCGCTGAGCACCAAAACTAAGGAAATGCTGGGCCTGGTAGCTTCTATGGTGTTGCGTTGCGACGATTGTATCAAATATCATCTTGAAAAATCGTATGAACAGGGTGTTACCACAGAAGAAATGTATGAAATATTTGCGGTGGCCAACATTGTGGGTGGCACTATTGTGATTCCGCATACCCGCCGGGCGGCAGAATTCTGGGAAGAATTACAGGCACAGTGAGCTGATAATTACAGCTATCTATCGTAACTTTACGGACTCTATAATATTTTTATTTTAACTCATACTAATGTCAACAGCAACTATAGCCCCGCAGGCGCCACTTACGTCAAAAGACTTTGTAACGGACCAGGAAGTACGTTGGTGCCCTGGCTGCGGCGACTACTCTATACTTAAGCAGGTACAAACTATTATGCCTTCGCTGGGAGTGCCCCGCGAAAATATTGTGATCGTTTCCGGTATCGGTTGTTCTTCACGCTTCCCTTACTATATGAACACTTACGGGATGCACTCTATCCACGGCCGCGCCACGGCCATTGCTTCCGGTTTGAAAGCAGCGCGCCCTGAGCTGAGCGTGTGGATCGTAACAGGCGACGGGGATGGCTTATCCATTGGCGGTAACCATACCATTCACCTGCTGCGCCGTAACTTTGATGTGAACATCATGTTGTTCAACAACCAGATCTACGGTTTAACGAAAGGACAGTACTCTCCTACTTCAGAAGAAAATAAGGTGACCAAATCCACTCCAATGGGCAGTATCGACCATCCTTTTAACCCAATGGCCCTGGCCCTGGGTGCGGATGCCACTTTCATTGCCCGTAGTATGGACCGTGATCCCAAGCACCTGCAGGAAATGCTGAAACGCAGCCATGCACACAAAGGCGCTTCCTTCCTGGAAATATACCAGAACTGTAACATCTTCAATGACGGCGCTTTTGAAGCCTTCACAGAAAAAAGCAGCAAAGCCGACGAAACCATCTTTATAGAACATGGCAAACCGCTGGTGTTTGGCGCCGCCAAAAACAAAGGCATCCGCCTCGATGGCTTAAAGCCGGTAGTAGTGGAACTGGGTAACGGGTATTCAGAAAGCGACCTGTGGATCCATGATGAAAATGATTTCTACAAAGCGCAACTGCTCACCCGTATGTTTGACGATGTGCGTATTGAAGGGCATTTACCCCGTCCGTTCGGTATCTTCTACGAGGCTTTCCGCCCTACCTATGAAGATATCATGGGCTACCAGTTAACAGAAGCCCTGGCTAAAAAAGGCCCCGGCGACCTGGATAAATTACTGGCAGGTAACGAAACCTGGACCATCAAAGGATAATAAACACCTCCAATAAAAAAAAAGCCTTCCGTGATATACGGAAGGCTTTTTCTTTTACGAATATTCTAGTGGCCCATTGCGCCAACATCAAATAATACTTTATACAGCAATACCACCCCGAAAATGATCATACTTGCGCCTGCAATGCGGTTCAGCCATTCTACATTGGTAAGCGTTAGTTTATGACGGATCTTATCAGATACGAACACTTTCAGGATATCTGCCGATAACACCAGGCTTAAGCAAACCGTGTACATTATGATCCGGTGCCCGGCTGTGGTAGCACTGTTGGCTACGCAAACCCCCAACCAGAAAATGATCACGCCCGGATTCAGTGTATTCATCAAAAAACCGGCAAGCCAGATTTTAAGATAGTCGTGCGTTCGGAACATTTCCGGTTTTTCATCTCCCGTACTGATCTTTACTTTTTTAAACAACAGCCCGTAAACGCCCATCCCTATCAGTAAAAAGCCGCCCACAATGCCGATAGATCTTTTGTATTCTTCCAGGCCGCTGATAAAAGAAGTGGCCAGGTTACCTGTCAACACAAACATGATGTCGCTGAAAGACACGCCCAGTGCGAAACTGATCCCTGCCTTAAAGCCGTTATTGATGCTGTATTTAATAATCGCGAATATTACCGGGCCTACCGATAAAGAAAGAAATAATCCAAGCCCCAGTCCCGCTACAATTGATGCTATCATGCGTATAATTTCCGTGTCACAGGTGCAACTTAACTCTTAACGGTTTTTCCGGCAAGAAATTTCTCCCAGTCTTTCAGTTTTTCACCTTTCATTACACGGGGGAACTTATTCATGGCGCCTTCCTTGCCTTTGCAACGGAGGTAATCTATAAACGCATCGTTGGGTAATATCTCCACAAATACTTCCTTCAGGGCTGCAGAGCGTTCCACGGCATAATCATCGTTTACCTCTGCAAGGGTTTGATCAATGATTTCGCGTACTTTTTCCGCATCCACACCCGGTGTATCCGTACCTACATACCAGCGGTGCGCAAACAGGTTCTGATAAGGGAAGCCTGCTACGGTAAACTCACGGACGGTAATCCCCATTTTCTTCTGAACGTTATCGATGGCTTTGTTCATGTTATCGATACTCATATGCTCCCCGCAAAGGCTGAGGAACTGCTTGGTACGACCAACAATCACAATTTCATGTTCCTTTACGGAAGTAAATTTCACCACATCGCCGATCAGGTAACGCCATGCCCCTGCGCAGGTAGACAGCATCACGGCATATTCCACATCCTCCACCACCTCATGGATCATGTAAGATTTAGGATTGGGCCTTACTTCCCCTTCTGCATCGAAGTTTTCTTCATTAAAAGGAATGAACTCATAGAAGATCCCGGCATTCAGCACCAGCTTAATGCCCCTGGTACCAGGCCGTGCCTGGAAGCCAAAAGATCCTTCCGAAGCCATATAGGTTTCAATGAACGCAATGGGCTTTCCGAGCAGCTTCTGGAAGCTGTCGCGGTAAGGCTCAAAAGATACGCCCCCATGAATATATACCGCCAGGTTGGGCCATATTTCATGGATATTTTTAACCCCGTGGTATTTGATGATTTCTTCCAGTACGATCTGTACCCAGGCTGGTACGCCACAAACAGTACCCACATCCCAGTCTTTTGCCTTGCGTACAATTAGCTTAATACGCTGCTCCCAGTTCGGTTTGCGGGAAATTTTGCCACCAGGCTTATAAAAACGGCGGAACCATTTTGGGATATTTTTGGCCTGGATGCCGCTCATATCTCCTTCGTAGTAATCGCCTTTCTCAAATAATGAAGTAGTGCCGCCCAGCATGAGGATGCCTTTTTCAAAGGAGCGTGGCGGGATATTAAAATTGGCCATTGAATACAGCTGCTTCACACCTACTTTCTTCACTGTTCTCAGCATGGCCTTGGTAACGGGTATGTGCTTGCTGGCTGATTCTGAAGTACCTGAACTCAGTGCAAAATACTTGATCTTTTCCGGCCAGCTTACGTTTGCTTCGCCTTCCAGGCAGCGGTACCACCATTCTGCGTGCATTTTGGTGTAGTTATGCACGGGTACTTTATCGCGGTAATGCGCTATAAAATTAGCGCTGTCCAATACTTCCTGAAATTGGTAGTGGCGACCAAACTCTGTATCCTTGGCCTTCTCCAGCAAACGATGCAGCACCTGCAGCTGGTATTGGCGAGGTGTTCCTAACTTAAATGTGAACTTCTTCCTGATGCGTAGTGACCTGGAAATAAGATTACCTATGATGGCCATTAACTTTCCCTCTCTTTAATTGAACTACAAAAATAAGTGGAATCTTGAATATAAGTTGACAGATAATTCGGAATTACAGATTATGTAGTAACATTAAGTCATCTATACATATAAAATATCCAAAATGTGTAGGTTATAATTCGCAATTCATAATTCGTAATTCGTATTACCTTTGCGGCATGTTAAAAACAACTTTACTCAAAGCTACTGAAGCCAGCGGAAAAATACTGCAACAATATTTCAACGGTCCTTTCGAGGTGAGCAGTAAAAGTACAGTCAATGACCTGGTAACAGAAGTGGATAAAAAATCTGAAACCGCTATCATCAATATTATCAGGGAAACTTATCCAGATCATTTTATCCTGAGTGAGGAAGTAGGTGAAATAAAAACAGATTCTTCCGTGAAATGGATCATTGATCCCATAGATGGAACTGTTAATTACGCCAATGGCATTCCCATTTGTTGTGTATCCATAGGTGTGGAAAAAGACGGGGAAATGGTGCTGGGAGCGGTTTACAACCCTTTTATGAATGAACTGTTTGTAGCAGAGAAAGGACAGGGAGCCACCCTGAACGGCAAGCCGATCCATGTGTCCACCAAAGCAGAGGTGTCAAAATCCTGCCTGGTAACAGGTTTTCCCTACCAGTGGCAGGACATGCCCAATAATCCATTGGTGGTTTTTGAGCGCGTAATTAAAGAAGGCATTCCCGTTCGCCGGCTGGGTTCAGCAGCCATAGACCTATGCTGGGTGGCCTGCGGCCGCTTCGATGGTTTTTATGAGCACCATCTCCAGGCATGGGATTCTGCCGCCGGCTACCTCATCGTGGAAGAAGCGGGAGGAAAAGTAACCGATTTTTCAGGCAACCGTTTCTCCCCTTACCAGAAGCAGATACTGGCTACCAACGGCCATATCCATAGTGCATTATTAGATCTTGTTAACGGTAAATAAGTATTGGGAAGATGGAACAGGAAAGAACAGAAATACAGGACCTGGGAGAATTTGGATTAATCGACTATCTCACCAGGAACATAGAAATACAAAACGCCAGCACTGTATTGGGTGTAGGCGATGATGCCGCAGTAATTGACCACTTCGGCAAACAAACTGTGATCAGCACGGATATGCTGGTAGAAGGCATCCACTTCGACCTGATGTATACCCCGCTGAAACACCTGGGCTATAAATCGGTGGTAGTAAACCTGTCGGATATCTACGCCATGAATGCCACGCCCACACAGATCACCGTGAGCATTGCCTTCTCTAACCGCTTCTCCCTGGAAGCGCTGAACGAATTTTATGAAGGCGTGTACGCCGCCTGTGAAAAGTATGGGGTAGACCTGATCGGCGGCGATACCAGTAATTCACAGAAAGGGTTCATCATTAGTGTTACAGCCATAGGTGAAGTAACGCCCGACCAGTTCGTAAAACGATCCACTGCTGAAAAGGGCGACCTGCTCTGCGTTACCGGCGACCTGGGCGCCGCCTACCTGGGACTTACCCTCCTGGAAAGGGAAAAGAAGATCTACCTGGAAAGCCCGGACGTAAAGCCCGACCTGGAAAACCAGACCTATATTATTGGCCGGCAGCTGAAGCCTGAAGCCCGTAAGGATATTATTGAGTTCCTGCAACAGGAAGACATTAAGCCTTCGGCTATGATGGATGTAAGCGATGGCCTCAGCTCCGAAATACTGCATATCGCCAAGCAAAGTAACCTGGGTGTGGTGCTGTATGAAGAAAAGATCCCCATTGCCCAGGAAAGCAGGGAACTTGCCATGAAATTTGGCCTGGATCCTACTGCCTGCGCACTGAGCGGCGGAGAAGACTACGAACTGCTGTTCACCATGAAACAGGCCGACTACGATAAAATTGTACTTAATGAACAGATCAGTGCCATCGGCTACATGACCGATATTACCGAAGGGGCCCACATCCTCACCAAAGG
Organism: Chitinophaga sp.; assembly: GCF_035564935.1. Lineage (GTDB taxonomy): Bacteria > Bacteroidota > Bacteroidia > Chitinophagales > Chitinophagaceae > Chitinophaga. Next base: position 12,106 of record NZ_DATMTE010000557.1, read on the forward strand.
AGGCAACAAGTTCAAACTGGTGGCGCAGGGCTGGAATGCCTTTCAGCAATAATGCAGCGGAGGGGATCGCCTTCGGCGATTGTCTTGGAACACTGATTACGCTGATTTTAATGATTTCCTTGAT
>NZ_DATMTE010000558.1:0-6520 GCF_035564935.1 Chitinophaga sp.
CTGCTGATCCGGGAAAAACCACTCTTCTATTGCTTTGTTTATTTCCTGATTGACCCGCTGATACAGGAAAGCCTCATGAGAGGCGTTGTCCTCGACAGTCTCCTTAAAAACTATACACCGGTAAAGGCTATTCTGAACACAGCTGCCATCAGCTTCGCCTTCAGTTTATCTCCCTATACTTTTCTGTATACAGTATCCTTCTCCCTGCTGCTTTCGTGGATATACATGAAAACAAAAAACCTCGGCAATACACTTTACATACAGGTTTTATGCGGCCTTATCCCCGCCCTGCTGGTATTTACGCTGCAGGACGATTTCAATACCACTGTGCAACAAATATTGAACTCCCCTCTCCTGGTGGGTGCCGGTGGGATAGTAGCCATCATTTGCATAATTATTTTACAAACCAACTTTTCCAAATCAAATAATACAATAAGATAATATAAAAAAGATATTCCTCCTGTTATCCTGCCTACAGATTGATGGGTGGCACATTACCCCATTTTCCTTACTTTTACAGCAAACGACAGACAGGGATGAACATACGGTCTTCTTTATTGAAAGCACTTTTTGTTGCGGGAGTTTTATTTTCACAGGTTGCGGTTGCACAGGATGCCAAAGAGTTGTATAACACAGCCACCGGCTTTATTCGTAGCGGAGATTATTCCAATGCCGTACTGGTACTGAACCAGGCTTTGCAGCTTGAACCGGACAATTTTGAATTTAAAAAGCAGCTGGGTTTTACTTACTACCTGAAAGGTGACCTGGTAAAAGCAAAGACCATTATTGAACCGTTGCTCAGCAGCAGGGACGCAGATGTACAGGTATTCCAGATTGCCGGTAATATTTACGTGGGAAGGGAAGAATGGAAAACCGCACAGCGTATGTATGAGCGGGCCATCAAAAAATTTCCCAACAGCGGGGAGTTGTATAATGATAACGGTACGCTGCTGATGAATTTCAAAATGTACGATGGGGCGCTTCGCAGCTGGATCAAAGGCATTGAACAGGACCCCGGTTTTCCCGGCAACTACTACAATGCCACTAAAACGTACGACTTCAGCAATAACCCGCTTTGGTGCATATTGTATGGCGAAACCTTCATGAATATGGAAAGTTTTACCACACGCACGGCAGAGATCAGGAATATTGTACTAGAATCTTATAAAAAATTATTCAACGATCCTTCCCTTTTCGAAAGTGCATTACCTGAAGACAAAAAAGGCAAAAAGGGCAGCAACGAATTTGTAGAAGCATATAAAGCCTGTATGGGCAAGCAGATCAGTGTAGTAACCGGGGGAATAGATCCCGACGCATTGATTATGGTACGTACCCGTTTTATACTGGACTGGTATAACTTTTACGGCATGAAATATCCGTATGCCCTTTTCGATTACCAGCGTCAGCTGTTACGGGAAGGAATGTTTGAATCGTACAACCAGTGGCTGTTTGGCCCAAGCGCCAACCAGGCCAGCTACAAAGCGTGGGTAGGATTACATAAAACCGATTATGATGCTTTCCTGAAATTTCAGCGCAGCAATCCGTTAAAGCCGAAACCCGATGAATATTACAACGATGGAAGGTTTACGCTGATCAATTCCGGGTATTAGTATTTAGATATTTTTTGATTTACCGGTTTGGCCAATTAGTTGCTGTAGCAACTGAATGACTAAATCCGTAAATTGTAAATCTCAAAATCTGAATATGCTCGTTAACAAACACCAAAACATTATCGACAATGCTGTAAAAGCGAACCACGAACGAACTTTCTATTCGCAATACCCGGAGCATCCCAAAGCTTACGGTGAAGAAGCTCATGCAAAAGGCGTACAGAGCTATCAGCAATTGCTGGGAAAACCCTTCAAACAGTTACTGCAAACCGGCGAAACCGGTTGGAGCGGAGAGGAAATGTCGCCTTACACACTTGAGGTGCTGGGCGTTACCTATCCCGTTTTTCCTGTGGGCGACCTGTTAAAAAAAGCCACCGAAGCCGGTAAACACTGGGCAAAGGTACCGGTGTCAGAAAGAGCCGGTATACTCACGGAAACGCTGGAAAGCATAAAGGATTACTTCTTTGATATTGCCAACGCTACCATGCACACCACCGGCCAGAGCTTTATGATGAGCTTCCAGGCTTCAGGTCCGCATGCCAGCGACCGTGCATTGGAAGCCATTGCCAACGGCTATCATGAGCTGCAGCGTTACCCTCCCTCATTAACCTGGGAGAAGCCGATGGGCAAAACCAGCATTAAACTTTATAAAACCTTCAAACCTATACCCAAGGGCCCCGGTGTAGTAATTGGCTGCTCTACTTTCCCGGTGTGGAATACACTTCCCGGTGTATATGCCGACCTGATCACCGGCAACCCGGTGATTGTGAAGCCCCACCCGAAAGCCGTGCTGCCTATTGCCATCGCTGTAAGCGTCATCCAGCAATCACTCCGCGACAACGGCTATGATCCCCATCTCTGCCAGCTGGCAGCCGATAGCTCAGACCACCTGATCGCCAAGGACCTGTGCGGGCATCCGGATGTGAAGCTGATAGATTATACTGGTGGCAACGCCTTTGGCAACTACGTGGAATCATTACCGGGCAAAACGGTATTCACGGAAAAAGCAGGTGTGAACTCAGTGATCCTCGACAGCGTTACCGACCTTGATGCGGTTATTCAGAACCTGGCATTTTCTGTGAGTTTATATTCCGGGCAGATGTGTACTGCGCCGCAAAACTTTTTTATCCCCGAACAGGGCATCAAAACTGCCGGCGGGCAAGTACCCTTCAATGAGGTAGTGCAAAAATTCAAGGAAGCGGTGGTAAGCCTGGTAAACCACCCGAAAATGGGCGCAGGCACACTTGGCGCCATACAAAACGACAGCACCCTGGCCCGCGCCAGAGAAGCGCGCCACCTCGGCGGTAAAGTGATCCTGGAAGGTACCCCGGTTGTGAATGAAGAGTTCTCCAATGCCAGGGTATGCGCTCCCACTATTGTAGAAGTGACCAGCGCCGACACTTCCATCTACGAAAAAGAACTTTTCGGCCCGGTGATCCTCATCATTAAAACCAGGGACACCTCACATAGCATTCAGCTGGCCAAACAGATGGCACAGAAATACGGCGCCATTACCTGTGGGGCTTATACCACTGATCCATCTGCCAAAGAAAAAATAACGGAAGAAATGAACAGCGTTTTCACTCCTGTATCTTTTAATCTTACAGGATTTATCTGGGTAAACCAGCACGCTGCTTTTTCCGACTTCCATGTTACCGGCGGCAACCCGGCCGGTAACGCCAGCTTTACCAACCAGGAGTTTATTGTGAAACGGTTTGTGTGGGTAGGCAACCGGGAACTGGCGGAATAAAGAATATATCAACAAGCGCCCTTCCAAACCGGGCGCTTGTTTTAAAGTATATAAGTATTTATGAAAAGATGTTTATGTATAATGCTCGTAATAGCCTGTGGCATCTTTGCATGCGAACAGGCGCCTAAAGCTGATAAAGCCAGGATCACTGATGCACAAACGGTTCAGGCAGCCACCGGCAACGCGTATCTCCCGGATACCGCTGCCAGCGTGGTGAAATGGATTGGCACCAAGCCCACCGGTAAGCATCATGGCTCCCTGAAACTGGCCGGCGGCGCATTATACGTAAAAGACAGCCTCATTACCGGCGGACAGTTTATCATTGATATGCATTCACTCCAGGATATTGACCTGGCAGCTGATTCCGCTATGAAACGCAAGCTGGAAACTGAACTGAAGGGAGAAATGTTTTTTGATGTAAAAAAATATCCCGCTGCTACTTTCGAAATAACAGAAGTAACCCCATTTCATCCATCCGATGGTGATGAACTCACCCTCAGGAACGCCACCCATATTATCAAAGGGAACCTCACCCTTAAATCCGTTACAAAAAATATCTCCTTCCCTGCCAGGGTAACGCTCAAAAACGACAGCATTACCGCAATGGCCAATTTCAATATAGACCGTACCCAATGGGGCATCAGCTATCGCGCGGATAAATCATTACAGGACAAACTCATCAACTCACAGGTAAACATCTCCTTCGATATCAGGGCTAACCGCTAAGCCTGTTTTTCCCGTTTTTTTCTGTATTAAGCCAATAAAATGCTTAAATTTAGTACAACACCAGTACCTAAAACTTACTTCCATGGAAACAACTCAAGAAAGAGATAACCGACTTTGGCGCATCGCAAAAGCCAGGGCTGGATTTAAGTCTCACCTGATCATTTATCTCGTGGTTAACCTGGGACTCTGGGCAGTATGGTTTCTGACAGACAGTAATAAAATGAATGGTACCCCCTGGCCCATATGGCCGGCGCTGGGATGGGGTATTGCACTGGCTTTCCAGTATTTTAATGCCTATCACAAGGATGCCTACGGGAATGCATTGGAAGAATATGAAAAGCTGAAAGAACAAAAAGAACACACACGTATCTGATATTTTAGCCAAAACAAAATTACAACAGCATGGACCAACCGCAACGACTATTTGATGTGATTCCATACCAGTTAGCCAATTATCCGAAAGAGGATATGCTGGCAGGTAAAGAAAAAGGGCAATGGAAAAAATATAGTACGAAAGAAGTAGCGGACCTCACGCTCAAATTCAGCTCCGGCCTGCTCAAACTGGGCATCCGGCCTGGCATTAGAAAGAACGAGGAAAAAGATAAAATAGCCATCATTTCACCCAACAGGCCGGAATGGATCATTACCGACCTTGCATGCCAGCAACTGGGTGCTGTGCTCACCCCCATTTACCCTACCATCAGTGAAACAGAACTGGCTTATGTGCTGAATGACGCAGAAGCACGTATTCTTTTTGTAAGCGACAAAGACCTGCTGGACAAGGTTACCGCCATGAGGGATAAATTCCCCTCCATCCGGGAAATATTCACCTTTAACAAAGTAGAAGGGGCACGCCACTGGTCGGAAATCCCTGAAATGGGCAATACCGCCGACTTTGAACAGATTAAAGAGGTGAAGAAAAATATCTCCCCCGAAGAACTGGTCACCATCATTTATACTTCAGGTACTACCGGCACACCAAAGGGCGTAATGCTCAGTCACCATAACATAATGAGCAATGTACTGGCCTGTCAGCCTTATCTGCCCGTTAATAAGGAGGCTAAAGCCCTCAGCTTTCTGCCATTGAACCACATATTTGAACGGATGGTTACCTACCTGTATCTCTGCTCCGGCGTACCGGTTTACTATGCGGAGAACATGGAAACCATTGGCGATAACCTGAAAGAGGTGAAGCCCACTATCTTTACCACCGTGCCACGCCTGTTGGAAAAAGTATATGAAAAAATTATGACTACCGGCCTGGAACTCAAAGGCATTAAAAGAGCCCTCTTCTTTTGGGCGGTAGATATTGGCAAACGGTATGAAATCAATAAAGACCAGGGCGCCTGGTACAACTTCCAGCTCAGGCTGGCTAATAAACTGGTTTTTAGTAAATGGCGCGCTGCCCTGGGAGGTAATATCCAGGCTATTGTAAACGGCGCCGCCGCCTGCCAGGTGCGCCTGCTGAAAATATTCACCGCCGGCGGCATCCCTATCATGGAAGGTTACGGCCTCACTGAAACTTCGCCGGTGATCAGCGTGAACCGCATCAACGTGGAAGACCGCATGTTTGGCACCGTAGGCCCCATTATCAGCGGCGTAGAGGTAAAGCTGGCTGAAGATGGGGAAATTCTCTGTAAAGGCCCCAACGTAACCATAGGCTACTACAAACGCCCCGATCTTACAGCAGATGCCATTAAAGACGGCTGGTTCCATACCGGCGATATCGGCGTTATGATCGACAATAAATTCCTGAAAATAACCGACCGGAAAAAGGAACTCTTTAAAACCTCCGGCGGCAAATTTGTAGCGCCACAGCCTATCGAAAATAAATTTAAGGAGTCGCCCTACATTGAACAGATCATGATTGTTGGAGAAGACCGCAAATTCACGGCAGCACTCATTGTTCCTGCCTTCAGTAACCTCCGCAACTGGGCGCAAAAACGTGGCATTACCGCCACCTCTAATGAGGAACTCATAAAAAACCCCGATGTACTGGACTTGTACAAACAGGCGGTAGACAAATACAACCAGTTCTTCAGCCATATAGAACAGGTAAAAAAATTCCTCCTCCTCCCCCACGAATGGACGGTAGACGGCGGTGAGCTTACTCCTACCCTTAAGGCCAAGCGGAAAGTGATCCTGGAGAAATTCAAGAAGGAAATTGACAGCATCTACGCCCCGGCCGGTGGAAAAGTAGATATAGAAAGTCTTTAAATATTAATTTAAAACCCTTACTTTTGCCACCCGATCCCCGGATTGGGGTTAAAAAAGTGCTGGCCTCATAGTTCAATGGATAGAATAGAAGTTTCCTAAACTTTAGATACAAGTTCGATTCTTGTCGGGACTACCAATCTTTCAACCAGCCAAGCAACAAATATTTCAAAATTTTATTTTGCATTTTAAATACTGTCGATTATTTTTAAAACCTTCT
>NZ_DATMTE010000559.1:0-2813 GCF_035564935.1 Chitinophaga sp.
GAAACAACCCGGCTAAGCTCATGAAATACCTGAACATGATCCGGGACACAGTTTATAAAACAAAGGCTTTTTCCTATGCCGCCAGGGAAACCTATGGCAGGAAAGAATACGCGCTGGCAGAAAGCCTAATAAAAAAATCCATTGGCGATGAAACACGGAGATCCGCTGAAATATCGGCGGATTACTATGCTTACGCCAAACAATACGCGGCAGTGCTGTATGCCAATAAAAAGTATAAGGAAGGATTGAAATACGCCCGGCAGGTGTACGCACAGGACGATAAAAAGGACCGTGCGTTTAACGATACCTATTTAAACTTATTGGTCGCCAACAAACAGTTTTCCGAAGCCTATCCTTTAATGGTGCAAAGCATTAAAGACGGACGGGCTTCGCAGGAGGTAAAGGCGCAGTTTAAAAATGCGTACATCGCTGTAAAAGGCAGCGATGAAGGGTTTGCCGGCTATGAGCAGTCGCTTTATAAGGAACTGAAAGAAAAGATCAGCGCCGACCTGGCCAAAAAAATGATCAGGGAACCTTCTTTTAATTTTTCCGTAAAAGATGTAAATGGGAAAACGGTATCGCTCTCCGATTACAGGGGAAAAACAGTGGTACTTGATTTCTGGGCTACCTGGTGCGGGCCCTGTAAAGGCTCTTTCCCTCATATGCAGGCTGCGGTGAATAAATTTAAAGACGACACCAGCGTGGTATTTCTTTTCATCCATACGTGGGAAACAGATGCCAACCCTGTGAAAAGTGCGGCCGATTATCTCCGTAACAATAAATACACTTTCAACCTGTTAATGGATTTGAAAGATCCGGTGACCAAAACAAATAACGCCGCTGCAGGATACAAGCTGAAAGGCATCCCGGCAAAGTTTGTTATTGATAAAAACGGGATGATCCGTTTCCGTTCTCTCGGGGGATCGTCCGGCGGTAATGATGCTTTTGTGGAAGAGATGAGCGGGATGATTGAGCTGGCAAAACATGAATAGTGACGAAGGGTACCTTAAGATTATTTTAAGGTACCCTTATTTTTTCTTTTTATGCAGATGACCGGCAGTTGTTACAGGGAAACCCTTGCAGCTGCGCTGATAGCGCCTGTTTCGGAGTTTTGTATCATACTGATCAACTCCCATTCCTGCGCATTAAAGTTTTCGGGGAGATTAATTTCAGCCATACCTTGTTTACGCTCCCGCAGTTTAAATGCCCAGAGGTCCCGTACCACCTGTACATGGGAAAGTGTACGCCCTTCGTTTTCTCCTCTCTCTACTTTGCTTACGGCATGTTTTTGTACAACCGCCACAAGTAACTGGCTGTTGCCGGTATTACCACTAATTTCATAAGTAAAGCTTGCCTTGCCGGGCTGCAGCTGTGCCTTTATCTTCAGGGTGGCAACTGCACCGGTGCCAAGCGCTTCGTTGATGGCGTTGCTTACTGCAGATTCGTCTGATCCTATACAGGATGTTTGCCCGTTAACCACCAGCTGCGGAGTATATACCTGGCTGGGAAGCTGCTGGCTGTACTGGTATTGGCGTTTTGAGTATTGCGGCTGGCTGAATACATCTTTCCAGCCCAGGCGGTCCCAGTAATCGACATGGTATGCCAGTACATAGATGGGTTTATTGCCGGCATCCTGCTGTATACGGGCTAGTAAAGCATCGGCGGGAGGGCAGCTGGAACATCCTTCTGAAGTGAACAGTTCGAGTACCGCAAACCCGTTACCGTTATTAATGCGGGGTTGCTTTTTTGAAGCGCTAACCTGGTTGGCAAATATAGCGGAGAAGAGTGTGAGTACAATTGCAGCGCCTATAGCCGGCATCATTACCTGTTTCATATCTTTCGAATTTTATTTGATTCAAAAGTACCGGCTGTTGCTGGCCCGGGTAAGCAAAAAAGCCTTCATTCGGGCATTTTCGGCGTTCAACCGGGACAAAACAGCCGGGAGAAAATTATATCACCGGTCTTCCATCCAGCTAAGAAAGCTATGCGATTTTTCTTTATTGACCAGGAGCTTATCGGGCGTTTCAATAACCAGTTTTACGTAGAGTTTACGCAGGAAATAAGGCTCCACTTCTTTGATCGCTTTAAAATTAACGAGGTACTGGCGGTTCAGCCGGAAGAATTGCAGGGAAGATACAGATTGCGTTACCTGGTCCAGCGACTGGTTCACGGTATATTGCTGCTTATCGAAGCACATGATCCAGGTGGCATCGTGGCGAACATAGAAGAAGGCAATGTCTTCGATACTTACTGTTTTATATTTTTGATTTTTGAAGACAAGAAAACTGGTTTTACCACTCGGCGGGCTCAGTTTTGAGAGCAGGTCTCCCAGGTCGGGGATTGCTTTCTGCTGGAAGAAATTTTTCAGTTCATCCACTTTCCGGAGTGCATCCTGTATGTCTTGTTTGGAAAAGGGCTTCAGTACATAATCAACCCCATTGCTTTTAAATGCTTCCAGGGAATATTCGTCGTAAGCCGTGCAGAATACAACGGGACAGGTGATTTTTACCTGTTTGAATATTTCAAAGCAAAGGCCATCCGCCAGCTGTATATCCATAAAAATGAGGTCGGGCATAGGCCCTTCTGAAAGCGCGGCAACAGTGCTTTCCACGCTTTGGTACTGGCCGGTGATCTTATCTCCTGGCTTCAGTCCCAGTATAATATTTTCAAGCGACCGGGCTGTTTTGAGTTCGTCTTCAACGATGATGATGTTCATGGATCAGCGGCAATTTGATTTGAAAAGTTTTTTCATTAGTAACAATATCGATATGCTGATGCAGCAGGTGCTGATATCGCAGGTCAATATTTTTAAG
>NZ_DATMTE010000560.1:0-4884 GCF_035564935.1 Chitinophaga sp.
CCGTGAAGTTTATTTTTATTTTAGACGGACCGTTATCTGTTTGCTCCACGCGTTCCAGTTTATCCAGCCTTTTGGCGATACTCTGCGCCTGTGCGGCTTTGGAGGCTTTTGCTTTAAAACGTTCAATAAAACGTTCCTGCTGGCGGATATAATCCTGCTGGTTTTCATAAGCGCGTTGCTGCATTTCGCGGCGCAGTTCCTTTTCCACTTCATAATCGGCGTAAGAGCCGGCGTAGTGGTGCAGTTGCTGCTGGTATACCTCTACTATCTTATTCACCATGCGGTCCAGGAAGAAGCGGTCGTGCGATACAATGATCACGGCGCCATTGTACCCAACCAGGTATCTTTCCAGCCATTCGATGGAGGGAAGATCCAGGTGGTTCGTGGGCTCATCGAGCATCAGTACATCCGGTTGCTGCAGGATGAGGCGTGCGAGGAGCACCCGCATGCGCCATCCACCGGAAAACTGGCTGTATGGGCGGTCCAGGTCGGCGGTGGTAAAGCCGAGACCTTCCAGTACCTGGGCCGTTTTATGTTTCATGTTGTAGCCGTCGAGCGCTTCAAATTCATGCAGCTTGTCGCTGAACTCATGCAACAGTTCATCCGTCTGGCTGTCTTCCAGCTCCCTGGTAATGCGCTCAATATCTTTCTCCAGTTCCAGCGCTTTGCCAAAGGCCATCATGCCTACGGTAAGAATGGATTCATCGGTTTCAAAGCTCAGCAGGTCCTGGTTAAAGAAGCCGATCGTCAGGCTTTTGCTTTTATTCACACTTCCTTTGGAAACGGAATATTCCCCGTTGATTATGCGCAACAGGGTAGATTTGCCGGTACCATTCAACCCGATAAGCCCAACCCGGTCGCCCGGTTCTATATGCCAGGAGGAATCTTCCAGGATAACCCTGGATCCAAACTCAAACGTAATGTCCTGTAATGCGATCAACATAAAAAATAAAAAAATTGGATAAAAAACGTGCAAAGTTAAGGAAAAATGCGGATTTTAACCTACTTGAATTGAATCCTCCCGACAAACAATCCGGTCATTTTATTTAGTTTTGTTACAAAGTGTAAGATTATGAATTTTAAAGTATGCGTTCCGGCAGGTTTGATGATACTGAGTGTAGCACTGTTTGCCTGTAACCAGCGGGCGCCGGAGCAGAAAGAAGCCGCCGGCGCTGTTTCTGAAGCGTTGCAGGCGCCTTACAGCCAGGTGTTCTACGACTCGCTGGGGGCCACCATGCAATCGTATTATAAGTTGTCCGATGCGCTGGTGCAGGCCGACAGTATCGCTGCCAACACCGCTGCTGCGGCGCTAAAAGGGCATATAGACAGTTTGCCGGTGAGCCTCTTACAAATGGATAGCAGCCACCTGGCCAACATTACCGGGATTACCGGCAGTGTGAGCGCCGAACTAACGGGGCTGGCAGGCGAATCAGCACTGGAAGGAAAGCGGGAATCTTTCCAGATGGTATCTGATATGCTGTTTGATCTTGTAAAGAACACCGGTTTGAAAGGTCATACTATTTATCACCAGTATTGCCCTATGGCATTTGACGACAAAGGCGCTTACTGGCTCAGCGATAAAGCGGGAATTGAGAATCCCTATTTCGGCCATAAAATGCTCACCTGCGGTGAAACAAAAGACAGCCTGATTTACAAGTAATAACTTATCGTTGGATCATGCACAGTAAATCGTAACTTGCTTTTGCTGCACCTGATCCAACGGTATGTTCACACGATATAGTCCTTTTTTGCTGTTTTTCTTTTTGCTATGTTTCTTCAACGAGGCAGCGGGACAGCAATTTACTGTAAGCGGTTTCATTAAAGACAGTACCAACGGGGAATCTCTTCCTGGCGCCACTGTGCAGGTACTGCATTCCACTAACGGCGTTCATACCAATAACTACGGCTTTTACTCCATCACCCTGCCCGCCGGCAATTATATCCTGTTGTATTCTTTTCTTGGCTATGAATCCAAAGCGGTAGCGCTGAACCTCGATGCCAATATTACGCAGCACCTGCAGTTATATCCCCGTTCCTACCAGGCAAAGGAAGTAGTGATCAGCGATAAACGAAAGGATGCCAATGTAAAAAGTACCGATATGGGAAGAGTGGAGCTTACCGCCATGGAAGTAAAGAAGCTGCCGGCGCTGATGGGAGAGGTGGATGTGCTGAAAGCCCTGCAGCTGATGCCGGGTGTTCAGGCTGCCGGCGAAGGGAATGCGGGTTTTTATGTGCGGGGCGGCGGCGCTGATCAGAACCTCATCCTGCTGGATGAAGCGCCGGTGTATAATACGGGGCATCTCTTTGGTTTTTTCTCCGTGTTTAATGCAGACGCCATTCGCAGTACCACGCTCATTAAAGGCGGTATGCCGGCCAATTACGGCGGGCGTTTGTCGTCTGTAGCAGATATTTCCATGAAAGAAGGGAACAGTAAAAATTTCCAGGGAGAAGGAGGGATCGGTTTGATTTCTTCCCGTTTGTCGTTCCAGGGACCGCTGAAAAAAGATAAAGCTTCTTTCATTGTAAGCGGCCGGCGTACATACGTCGACGTTATTACCAAGCCTTTCATTAACAATACTTCGTATAAGGGTTCGGGTTATTATTTCTATGACCTGAATGTAAAGATGAACTATATTTTTTCAGACAGGGACCGTATTTACCTGAGTGGTTATTTAGGGAAAGATGTATTCAGCTTTAATAACCAGGATCGTTCCTTTGATGTAAAGATCCCCTGGGGCAATACCACGGCTACTTTACGGTGGAATCATGTGTTTAACCGGAAGTTGTTTGCCAATACCTCTCTCATCTACAATGATTATAAATTCCAGTTCAGCGCTTTGCAGAATAATTTTGATATCCGCTTATCCTCCGGTATCAGTGATATGAACCTGAAAACGGATTTCGATTATTACGTGCATGTAAAGCATCATATCCGTTTTGGCGGGAATTATATTTATCACACATTTACACCGTCTACCATCAGCGGGCAGCAGGATTCCACCAGGTTTTCACCGGAAAATGTGTTTAAGAAATATGCTCATGAAGCGGCCTTGTATATAATGGACGACTGGGAAATATCCCCCCGGCTGCAGCTCAATGTAGGACTGCGTTACAGCGGGTTTATGCAAATAGGCCCTTATACCCGTTATTACCGGGATGCGGCGGGCAATAAAACAGATAGTACCGTGTACCGGCGCTGGCAGCCAATATCGCGGCATGGCGGCTTTGAGCCAAGGTTTATCCTGCGCTGGTCCTGGAATGATGTAAGCTCGGTAAAGGCTTCCGTTACCCGTAACTACCAGTTTATTCACCTGGTATCCAATGCGGGCACTACGCTGCCTACAGATGTTTGGGTGCCCAGTACTTACCTGGTGCAGCCGCAGATCTCCTGGCAGTATTCAGCGGGGTATTTCCGCAATTTCAGTAACAATATGTACGAGGCGTCGGCAGAGGTATATTACAAAAGCCTGCAACACCAGATTGAATACAAGGAAGGCTATACGCCTACTTTTAACGATCCGGAACAGGACTTTGTATTTGGAAAGGGACAGGCATACGGACTGGAGCTGTTTGTGAACAAAAGGAAAGGCCGGTTTACCGGCTGGCTGGGTTATACACTGGCATGGACCTGGCGGGAGTTTCCTGCCTTGAATGATGGCAAGCGTTACCCGGCGAAATACGACCGCCGTCATGACCTGGCGTTGGTGGGTACTTATGAACTGAACAAGCGGTGGACGGTATCCGGCGTATTTATTTACGGTACCGGGAACACTACCACGCTGCCGGAGAAGTTCTATTTTGTAGAAGGTACGCTGGTACAGGGTTTTGGCAGCATCAATTCCTACAGGCTGGATGCCTATCACCGGCTGGATCTTTCAGCTATTTACACACCTGTGTCTAAGAAGCCCAATAAACGTGTTAAAGGCAGCTGGACGTTTTCAGTATACAATGTTTACAGCAGGAAGAACCCTTACTTTATTTATTTCGACCAGCAGGGGAGTGCAATTGATGGAACGTTGAAGGTAAGTGCGAAGCAGGTGTCGTTATTTCCGGTGTTACCGTCTGTGACGTATAACTTTAAGTTCTGAGGAGGGATTACATGGGGTGATAGCGGGTTATTTCAGTAAGCCTGCATACCTTAACAGGGCTGCTATGGAGCCGATCAGCAGAAGGTACTGGAGAATTGTGACTGAATGCAGGTGCTTCATCAGCCTGCTTTCCAAGCTATTGATGTCCGTTTTCAGTTCTACTCTTAACTGGCCGATGTCTTCTTTCAATTCCGACCTTACCTTGCTGATATCTTCTTTTAGTTCTGATCTTACTTTGCCAATGTCTTCTTTTAATTCCGACTTAACAGCTGATAACTCGGCTTTAGTAGCCAGTTGGTCAGTTTTCGCAAAAGATTTCCTTTCATAATACTCATCCATTGTACAAACAACTTCCATGGCTTTGGCATCCGATAGATGCAGATCGTTCCGGAAAATGTCGTACAGTTTTAAATTTCCAATTGTCATATCTAACGGTTTTATATTATTGAATTAAAATTAATTTATTTCCGGCTTCAATATTGAAGTTATTACAGATATTTCTTTTAGATATATCAATTGCTGGCAGCGGTTCTTATTGCTTAAAGACGAATCGCATTCTGAGAATGTGCAAGTTGAAATATGGCCTGGGTTATTACCTGTGGCATACTTCCCGGATACTTCTCCGGTGCTTAGGACTCGTCTATGTGTAGTGCTTACCATACACTCCCCATACACTCTCCATACACTCCCCATACACTCCCCATACACTCCCCATACACGGTCACGTCCTGAAATAGGTTTACATACTTGTTAGATAATCCTGTTTGAAGTTTACAATAATAAGTATTAATCCTGG
>NZ_DATMTE010000561.1:0-4255 GCF_035564935.1 Chitinophaga sp.
ATACAATGTTTTGGGAATGTCGAAATATTCATAGCTGCTGCCGTCTTCAAACTGAAGCTGGAGGGTTTGTTTCTGGTAAGAAAAATCTACCAGGGTGGACGCTGAAATGGTGGCTGTATAATCAGGTAAAGCGGCAGCAATAGTTTCCGGGGCGATGCTTACTAAAAAGTGATAGGCTTCTATCAGCTCTTTACTTTTAGCTTCCGCTTCCAGTTTCTGTTCTTCTGCCAGGCCTTCAAATTTATCAGGATGCCACTCCTTCATAAAGTTCCTGTAAATGGATTTTAATTCTTTTACTTCAGTAGTTTTGGTAACGCCCAATAACTTCCTGTAATCAGCTATTTTACTCATAATGTATTTATTCAAAAAATAAACAGGCTGATCATTATGAGCAGGCCACAATTTATCTTACCTGAAAGCGCGCAAAGTTACGCTTTTTTAAGCGTGCAGCAAGGATTTATTTAACCTTATGGGCAGCGGGTTTGGGCGGTATAGCCGTCTTATATGCATAAAATCACTTATTTTACTGCTTCGAAAAACCGTCTTATGAGATTATTGTTATTGTTAACCACGTTGCTGTATTGTTTGCCTGCCCATTCGCAGCAACTGGACTCATTGAAATATCCCAATGGCTGGCTGTATTATCATACATATGGAAAAGGTACCCCCGTGATCGTATTATCCGGTGGCCCGGGTAACTCCTGCCTGCAACAGGAAGAGGTGGCCATTGAGCTGGGAAAGCGCTACCGGGCTATTTTACCGGAACAACGGGGTACTGGCTTATCTATTCCTGTGCCGTTCGATTCCACTACTATCAACCTGAAGGAGGCGGTGGCCGACATTCAGCGGCTGTTGCAAAAGGAAGGTATCTCCAGGGCTATTATCTATGGCCACTCCTGGGGCGCTATGCTGGCCATGAGCTTTGCGGCCGCCCACCCGGAAAAAGTGCGGGCGCTGGTACTGGCTAACCCGGGCTACTACAAGTTTTCAGCCGATTTTATGACCACGCACGTGAACAACTTGCGGGCAAGACTGGGAGTATCCGACCTGGAAACAATGGAGTCGCTGAATAAAAAGATCGAAGCAGGGAAAGCGAATGGAAAAGACAGCGCGTTGTTTAACCGTACCGTGCGACTGGCATACATTTACAACAAAGCGGACATCGACAGCCTCCTGGCGAAAATTTATGTGGCAAAACCTAATGTCCGTATGCAAACACTGATGGTAACAGACCTGCAAAGGATCCATTTTGATCTCAGTAAAAACCTGCCGCAGTATAAAGGCCCCATCACCGTGATAGGTAGCCGCCAGGATCCGCTGGCCTTTTACACCTATGAGCTGCAAATCATTCGCCCGGATATACAACTGCACTGGATCCAGGCTGCAGGGCATTTCCCGATGTTTGAACAACAGCCGGCGTTTAACGAAGTATTAAACAAGGTGATGACCGCTGCTGTTACAAATCCATAAACTCCCAGGCGCTCTGGTAGGCGTTTTTATGTTCCGCATAACTGATAAAGCCCGCATAGAATGCCAGCTGGGAAAGTGTACCGCTGTCGCCTATCACTACCAGTTTTTTGCGCGCCCTGGTCATGGCTACGTTCATCCGCCGGATATCCGATAAAAAGCCTATCTTATTTTCGGTGTTGCTGCGCGTCATGCTGATGTACACAATATCACGTTCCTGTCCCTGGAAACTGTCGATGGTGTTCACGGAAATCCTGTCGGCATATGGCTGCAGCAGCGGGGTGTGCTGCAGTTGTTCTTTTAACAATTGTATTTGTTGTTTGTAGGGAGATATAACCGCCACCGTAGGAAAGTCTTTCGGCTGGTAATATGCTCCCAGCGCGGTAACCAGCCGGGTAAGATGCTTGAAAACAAAAACAGCTTCCTCGGGATTGGTAGTGCTGGTGCCATCTGCCTGCTCATCAAACCCGCAGCCGGCGGTATCTACAAAGCTGAGCGGGCTGTCGCCGGAAAACAACAGGTGCCCGGCAACAGAAGCATGCGCCTTCAATCTATCTTCATAAAAGATATTCGAAGAATATCCCATAATGGTAGTGTGCATACGGTACTGTTCTTCCAGCAGTGTTACGCTTTCCGGGTGCAGGGCCGTACATTTTTCCAGCAGGGTGGTACTAAGACCGTTACGCGCGGCTTCGTCCGATTTGATGGTGGGTGGCAGCTGGCAATGATCTCCCGCCAGGATCACCTTCTGCGCTTTGAGGATGGGGATCCAGCAGGCGGGTTCCAGCGCCTGCCCGGCTTCATCTATCACCACGGTGTGGTACTTTAAGTTTTTTACGGTATAGTGACTGGCGCCTACCAGGGTAGCGGTGATCACCTGCGCTTTGGACACCAGGTCGTCAATAATATACTGTTCTGTATTACCCACTTCCTTTATGATCTTGCGGGCCTCATCAAACAGGGCTTTGCGTTGTTCCCTTTCGGCTTTGCCAAAATTGCGCTTGTATTTATGCGCCATATCACGGAACTCATTGGCCTGTTTTTTCAGCCGCTTGATTTCCTTGATACTGGGATGCTCAGCTATTTTGCTGTCGAGTGTGAGCGATGAAAGTCTTTCTGATACACGCGCCGGGTTTCCTACCCGTAATACGTTCAATCCTTCGTCCGACAGCTTTTCACTGAGCAGGTCTACTGCTGCATTACTGGGTGCCACTACCAGTATTTGCTGCTGGTCCTGTTTTATCAGCGCTTTCACCGCCTGCACAAGGGTAGTGGTTTTCCCTGTTCCCGGTGGTCCATGCACAATAGCCAGGTCGCCGGCCGATAATATTTTATTGACAGCCGATTCCTGTGAGGCATTCAGCGAGGGATTTACATAAGGAGTAATATCAGGGTGGAATACAGGCTTTTTCTGCCCGGTGAGGATCTGTATCAGTCTTCCTTCGGGTGCTTTATCCTGCCATGCATCCGCCTGTTTCAGGGCGTTCTGCATTTCATCATAACTGTTATCATCAAAAAGCAGGTCGATGCCCAGCTTGCCGTCGCTGGCCCATTCGGGCAGCTCGTCTGTGCGCAGGGTGATCTTCAGCCGGTTGCCGCCCTGGTAGGTGATGGTGCCGTCGAGATGGTCCTGCTTCGGATCATGATTGGAAAATAAGGTAGCGGCGGCCCCGAAACGCAGCTGATGCGGCAGGTCCTGGTGGGTGGTGCGTTCTATCTCCACGGTCAGGTAATCGCCCCGGCTCATTTCCGATCCCCTGATGGCAACCGGGTACCAGGTAAGCCCATTGGCCCTGCGATCTGCTACAGACGTGGATGCTGTCATTTGTTTATACGATCTCTGGTCTTCTTCCCGCTCTGTTTTCAGTAACTCAAGCTGCTTTTTGAAATAATCCATGGCGCAAAGGTAAGTTGTTCCTGAATTGTCGCAATCACCCATGAAGAATGTCGTATTCGACCAGTAACAATGCGCACAAATCCCGGTAAGTTTGTATCGTTAATCAATCAAAACAAAAACAAAAAAATCCACTGTATATGGAAGCGCAAACACTTTATATGAACACAAAAACTCCCTCAAAGGCCGCCAACGTTACCGGTTGGGTAATCACCATCCTGTGTACACTTTTTCTCCTGGTTGATGCCATTATGAAAGTTATCAAAAATATTTACTCCATGGAAGGCAGCGTAAAGCTGGGCTGGCCGGCAGAACAGGTACAGGGCATTGGCATCGTGCTGCTGATCGCCACCATTTTATATGCCATTCCCCGTACGGCGGTGCTGGGCGCAGTATTGGTTAGCTGCTACCTTGGCGGTGCAGTGGCTATTATGTCAAGAATAAACGAACCTTACTATTTCCCGGTTGTATTCGGCATCCTGGTTTGGGTAAGTCTTTTCCTGCGTATCCCGGCACTGCGCGCGCTTTTCCCGGTACAAAGCCAGCGGGCGTAATTCATTTTTACCTTTATTCTGTATAACTATAAACCTGTAATATGGCAACAAAAATTTTTGTAAACCTCCCGGTTAAAGATCTGAACAAATCAAAAGAATTTTTTACCAGCCTTGGGTATTCTTTTAACCCGCAGTTCACCGATGATAAGGCCGGCTGCCTGGTAATTTCTGAGGATATCTATTTTATGCTGCTGGTAGAACCTTACTTCAAAGAGTTTACCAGCAAGGAAATTGCCGATACGTCGAAAGTAAACGAAGCAATTATCTGCCTGTCGGCAGATAGTAAAGAAGAGGTGGATACGTTGTCTGACAAAGCGGTAAAGGCTGGTGCAAAAGAACC
>NZ_DATMTE010000562.1:0-1990 GCF_035564935.1 Chitinophaga sp.
ACAAAAATTAAAACCATGAAAGTTGCCATCATCGGAGCATCCGGATTTATAGGTTCAGCCATCTTGAATGAAGCGCTGAACCGGGGACATGAAATCACCGCCATCGTTCGTCACCCTGAAAAGATAACAGTGACTAACCCACACCTGACGGTTAAAAAAGGAGATGCTACCAACGAAGCGGAACTAATCCCGCTGCTGGCAGGAAATGAAGCTGTGATCAGCTCCTATAGCGCTCACGACTCCGCTACCTACGTAAAAGCCATCAACGCCATTATTAATGCTACCAAAAAGGCCGGTATCAAAAGACTCATCGCTGTAAGTGGTGCAGGTAGCCTGGAAATAGCTCCCGGTGTGCAGTTACTGGATACCCCCGAGTTTCCGGCAGAATGGAAAGAAGGTGCATCCGCCACCCGCGACGCATTTTATGTGATCAGACAATCGGCCGACCTCGACTGGACGGTATTAAGTCCTGCTATGATGATAGAGCCCGGGGAACGTACCGGCAAATTCCGTTTGGGAACTAACCAGGTAGTGTTCAATGATAAAGGAGAGAGTAAAATTTCTTCCGCCGATTACGCGGTTGCCTTACTGGACGAACTGGAACAACCGGAACATATCAAACAACGCTTTACTTTGGCCTATTAACAGGATAAGATAAGGGGCAGCCATAAAGCTCTGGGAGTAGCGTAAACGATAATAAGCCTTCACCAGGTACCTGAATAAACAAGGGCTGACCAATACTTCTGGTCAGCCCCTTTTTAACCTCTTACTTTCCCGGGGCTCACCCCGAATTTCTTACGGAAGGCAGTACTGAAATGCTGCGGGGAAGAATACCCTGCCTGCTCTGCAATATGCGACATAGGCAGGTCCCCGTCAACAATCAGTTTCCTGGCTAGTTCCAGCCGGTGATCATTCAAATAACCAAACACGGTATTATCAAAAATGGCCTTAAAGCCCGATTTCAGTTTAAATTCATTCAGCCCGGCTTTGCGCGACAACTCTTCCAGGCTCAGCGGCTGTTGGATATGCTGCAATACCAGGTCCCTGGCGTAATACAGCTTTTCCACATCCTGCCGGGTGATCTTATTGCGCAAAAGCGTACCTGCAGCTTGCACCGTTTCCATCTGCTCGCATTGCAGCGCCAGTAACTCTATGGCCTTCGACTGCAAGAACAACTTCTTCAACCCTCCCTGGAATTTGCACTGGCGCACCTCTTCCATCGCCATCCGCATACGCGGGGTGATTCTCGGGTTGTACTTATCCGCTAACGTCACTGATCTGTTACCGGCTACATTATTGGCCAGTCCGTCCAGCACCTTCCCGTTATTCTCCGCCAGCTCCAGGAACCTGGAGGTGGTAAAGCTCATGCCGAAAAAGAGAATATCACGCTGCTTCTTCACCGCCACATTCTCTGTTTGGGCCGGACTGAACATAAGGTTATGCTCCTGTGTGGAAAACCTGAACTTGTCGGAAATCCCCCCCAACGACGTAGTAATGTCGCCCTGCTCCATGAACAGCATCATTACCCGGGGTTCCAGGTAGTCTGCAAAAACATGGATATTCTCGTACACCTCAGCCTTACAACAGGCAATACTGGTGCCCTCGAAATTGTATTCGTGCATGGTTGCGGAGCCAAAATCCTTATGCAGTTCCTGGGTTTCTTCAATCATTCCCCTGGAACGGATCTTATGGTAATCAGAAGGAAATTCCTCTGTAAGCAATACCTGGTTGGCATCATCAGTAATAACTACACCCATAAAAAAATCCGTTTCGTATAATTGATAATCCGTCTCGTGTAACAGTTATATGGGATAACAGCAGCAAATTTGCATAAAAATATTCCGAATACTCAAAAAATTATCATCTATGTTGGGAATATTCCGCACCAATATTACAACTGTTCAGGATAGAAACAATGTTATCAGCGCTATTTCCGCACAATTTACCGTAAATGCCTGTAGCGTAGACCTGGAGGACTGTGACAAAGTAT
>NZ_DATMTE010000563.1:0-5297 GCF_035564935.1 Chitinophaga sp.
GTTAATTTCGTCAGTTTATTCATGTATTTCCGTTTGAGTTGCAAGATAAAATCTTTCATCCTGTTAAACAGTTATTGTTTCAAACCTGCCCGGCCATCTTAGCCGGGCAGGCTGAAAATTGGTCAGGGCCTGATCAGCCACATAACACCGTTAATGTTATCCCCTTCAGGATACTGGCGGCTTATAGCTTCAGTAGTATGTTGCTGGTTCCGCTGCAGCTCAGTTTCCGGATACATCCATCTTTTGGGTATTTTGCCATTGTTGAGCATACCCGCACCGGAAACATCGAATGCCGGTAATCCTGTTCTGCGTTGCTCGTAAAATGATTGCCAGCCACTGTTGAAGAAGGAGGCAATATATTTCTGCGTGATAATTTGTTGTAATGCCGTAGCATTGGAAAGCTTCACGCTGTTCTGCGCCAGGTAAGTATCTACCACTGTTTCATCTATATGATAAAAAGACATAGATGCCCTGATCCCTTTTTCATAATAATCGCTGGCACTCCCCGCAATCCATCCTTTCAGTACGCCTTCTGCCAGGATGAACTGCAATTCCGGATAGCCCAGCGCAATACTCGGTTCATTGACAGGGTTGTTATAAAATCTCGGGTTTATTTTCGAAATCTCCCCGGCAACGGTACGGGCATTGTTATCGCTTACCGGCGCGCTACCTTTTGCGCCTCCATAGGCATTAAAATCACCTGCAGGCAAAGCAGCAAACTTAGGAGCCTTATCAGCAAAACTGAATAATCTCACATCCTTTAATGATTTTAAAAGGTTTACGAAACTTTCCTCCATGTAATCAGCCGTTTGCAGGTCGTTGTTATTGAAATACGGGTAACGGTTGCTCTGCAGATCGTGAAATTCCAACGCTGCGTTATCATTGTTACCGGTAAAAACCGGGTATTCCACCGGGTTATTCACAATCTCCGCAAAACGTTTCCTGACATCCATCTTCGCATCATTTACTTTTAGCGACAGGCTCATTAATACACGCAGGGATAAGGTATTGATGGCCTGTTTCCACTGCTGCATATTGCCATTATAGATGATATCTCCCTGTACTGACGCGGTGCCGGAAGTGATCAGTCCATTAGCTGCTTTCAGATCGTCAAGGATGTTAAGATAAATGTCCTGCTGGTTATCATATGCAGGCGCACTTACACCATCGTCGCCTTTCAGCGCGTCGCTGTAGGGAATATCCCCAAAGGTTTGTGTAAGCTGCAGGAAATACCAGGCACGGAAAAATTTTGCCAGCGGCAGGTATTCCGGTTTGTCCTGTGTTGTTGCAGCCTGCTCCATTTTCAGCACCTGGCGCAGGTTGTTGTACCCATCAAAACCGGCCCTGGCCCATCCGTAATACTGTTGCAGACTTGATGCGTCTGTATACACCATCTGGCGGCAGGCCAGCGCTGCACCAATGTCGGTGGACTGAAAAGCGCTTTGCGCTATAGCATTCAATAACAGGTCAGGCGTGGCTATAGTGGATTTATTAGGATCCGTCTGAAATTCACTGAATTTTTTACACCCTGATTGTATCACAAGGATACTCAATAATATAAAGACAACTTTTTTCATTGATCAGCGGATTAGAACTTAATGTTAAAATTTATACCCATAGAACGTGTGGAGGGCGTCTGAAGATCATCAGAAGCCGGATCGGGATCCACATTCGGCATTTTGGAAAACAACAGTAAGTTGCGGCCTACAAAGGAAACGTTGGCGCCCTTGATGAACGACCTGTTCAGCCATTGCCCCGGAAGCTGCCAGGTTAGTGTTACCTCACGGAGTTTCAGGAAGGTTTGTGAAAAATAATTATAGTTATTATTAGCCCCATTGCTGGTATTGGTCATATAATCGATGTAGTTAACCGCTTTGGTGTTGGGAGCAAAAGTGCGGGTATCCTTGGTGATATTCCCGTTTGCATCATAAGTTACTTCTCCGCCTGTTACCACCACACCTTTGCCGACATAAGTAGCCTTTCCTTCATTGGCGTCGTCTCTGAACTGGTTCACTGTGCCCGTATTTGTTCCGCCCCACCACATTTTCTGGTTGGTGGTGGAATACATCATACCGCCAATACGGCCATCCACCAGGAACCGGAAAGAGAAATTCTTGTAGGTGAAAATATTTTCCATCCCATAGGTCCAGTTCGGATCGCGGTTACCAATAAAACGCGAGAACACATCATTCAGCGGAAAACCGTTGCTGCCGTAAATAATATTGCCATTGGGATCTTCCTGGTACACGCCGGCATATATCTTGTCTGTACGGTCGCCTACCTTCAGGTAGTTCAGGGTTTCGGCATTACCGTATATCTCCTTCAGGTAACGGCGGTACTGACTAAGATTGATAGCAACGTCCCAATTAAATGCCTTACTACGCACCGGTGAACCGGTAAGTACCAGTTCCACTCCCTTCCGCTGGTAAACGTTACCATTGGCCAACAGACTGTTATAAGCGCTGGCGATAGACGTTGGTACAGAAACAATATTGTTGTAATCGCGGGTCTGATAATAGGTAGCTTCCAGTCCTATACGGCTATTAAGAAATTTGACATCCAGCCCGGCCTCCCAACTGTCGGAGGTTTGGGGATGCAGCTTACTGTTAAGCAAAACATCACCGTAGGTTAATGATGGCAGGTTGTTCCAGATAATTCCCTTGTTAAAAGATGGCAAATAACCGTAAGTATAATCATCATCCTTCAGGGTACCGCTGGATACACTTGACCAGGATCCCCTGACTTTCAGGTAAGACACAGATGCAGGCATTTTTGCAAGCTGGGAAATGACAACAGAAGCACTCAAAGATGGATAAAAGAAGCTGTTATTCTCGGTTGGCAAAGTGGAGATGATATCATTCCTGCCGGTGGCAGACAGGTAAATAGCATTCAGGAACTCCAGGTCCACTACACCATACACACTGCTGGTTCTTCTTTCTTCTAAAAAATTGTTTGACTGAACCGGGTTTGCGGAATTGCTTAAATTATAAAACCCCGGAATAGTAAGTCCATCTGTATTGGAAGAACCGTACTTATAATTACGGTAATAATTCGATCCGCCAAGTTGCGCATGGATCTTGAACCTCTCGGTAAAGGTATGGTTATAATCACCTATAAGGTCGGACGCAATATCGAAGTAATTTTGGGTGGCTACTGTGAACTGACCTCTGGATTTATTACCGTACCCGATATAACTTTTAGGTTCCTTGTAAGTGCGGTTCAGCCCATATGCGTTGATACCATTCCTGAATTGCAGCGAAAATTCCGGGCTGATCTTATAGGTGAGGTTCAGTGAGCCGAAGGTGTTGTCCTTATTGTAACCACGCAAATATTCATAAGCCTGGAAATAAGGATTGTTATAATAAGAAGTATTATAGTTACGTTGCTGGATGTCTTCTTTACCTGGCACCCAATAGTTCCGCAGGTCTTTTACACTGATATCTGCACCGGTCCATAAAACGAGGTTATAGAGATAATTGGTAGGACCATAGCCGGTTTCCGGGAAATTATCAGTGTACTGTTTGTTGTAGGTCAACCGCGCATCCATGGTAAGTGCGTCTGATAATTTGTAGTTGCCCGCCACGGTAAATGAACTGTTATTCAAATCAGTATTCGGTACGATGCCTTTTTGATAAATATGCGATGCAGATGCCCGGAAAGATCCTTTATCGGAGCTTTGCATGATACTGATATTATTGCTCGCCACCACACCGGTATTAAAGAAGTCTTTTACATTGTTCTTACCTCTTGAAATGAATGGTATAGGAATACGTTTCCCTGTTGATTCGTCGATGGGGCTGTTGAACTGGGGCGTTTCAAAATAGCCGCTGGGGGTAGTTGGATCCCGCTGATCCAGTTTCGGCCCCCATATCCAACCGGAGCCTTCCGGACCGCCGCCCGAACCATCCACATAAGTATACTTCCCTTTAAAGCCGGCGCCATATTCAGTTTGTACTTTAGGAATACGGATAAAGCTGGGCTGCAACTGGGTGGACGAGTTCACTTCCACACTTAACGTTTTCCCTTTACCACGTTTGGTAGTGATCATGATGGCGCCGTTCTGGCCGATAGATCCATATAATGCAGAGGCATTCGCGCCTTTCAGAACGGTCATGCTTTCCACATCATCGGCATTCACTTTATAAAAGTCCGCGGTTTGATCCGGAACACCATCAATCACGATCAGTGGTTTACGGCCACGCAGTGAAATGCCCGGATCCTGGAACAGATCGGTTGAGTTCTGGATATTTAAACCGGCTACCCTACCGGTCAGCGAGTTGACGAGGTTAGGCTCCCGGGCTTTAACAAGGCTTTCGCCCTGCACTTCCTGTACAGCATAACCAAGTTTGGCTTTCTCTTTCTTCACCCCCAAAGCGGTGACCACTACTTCCGATAATCCTTTGGAACTCTCTTCCAGTACAACTGAATAGCTATCACCGTCCCTTACGGGCACTTCCTTTGCCTGGTAACCAATAAAAGTAAAAACCAGCACATCGCCGGTATTGGCTTTGATCGAAAAATCGCCCTCCTGGCTGGTTACAGTGCCATTATTGGTTCCTTTGATCAAAACGGATACGCCGGGAAGACTTCTCTTTTCCGCATCCGTTACATGTCCTTTGATCAGCCGTGGCACTGCAGCCTGGCTCACAGGCGCTACCGATGGCCGGATAATAATTTGCTGTCCTGCCTGCCGGTAACTAAAGTTCAGCTCCCGCCCTATAGCATCAAGGATCAGCGAAAGACTCTTATCATGATCGATAAGATTAACTTTTTTTGTCAGTAACTGGTTATTGTCAATACAAATAAAGGTAAACTCAGTTTGTTTCTGAAGAACGTCAAATACGTCGCTTAATGGCATATTCTTCGCGGCCAGTGAGCATTTGATTTTTGACAGATCCAGTCTGTACTCATTTCTATGTATAGCCTCAACTTGTTGAGTACATAAAAAAAGCACAATAACTGTTAATAGTCTGTGAAGACGTGAATTTAGAGATACAGGGTAACTGTTTTTTTTCATAAATTAGCAAATTCGTTAATTAGATTCCGACAATTTAATAGCGATGCTACCGGCATTTCCCAGATGCCGGTTTTTTTTAAGCGCTTGCCTGGCAAGGCTTACAAAGTTTTTACTTCATTTTGTTCCTTTTAGAATTTACATTTTGGATAGATTGATTTCTTCCTGCCGGTAAGCGGCACGCATGAAGCCCTGATAGCTTTGTTTGCGAGAGCTGGCAAATCTTCTTCATAACTTTGAATGTTCATTAATTAGATTCCAACAATTTGATAGCAATACTACC
>NZ_DATMTE010000564.1:0-6387 GCF_035564935.1 Chitinophaga sp.
GATACACGCAACAGAGATCTTTCAAATGACACAAAACAAGGGCTTAAAGAAAACACTGACTCCCTTTATGCTGTGGGGACTTGGAGTAGGGTACGTTATTTCAGGTATGTATTTTGGTTGGAATCTTGGCCTTGAAAAAGGCGGCACAGGAGGTATGGCCATTGCCACGCTTGTGATCATGGTGATGTATGTAACGTTTACTTTCAGTTATGCAGAACTGGCCTGCGCCATCCCCAAAGCAGGAGGAGTTTTTGATTATGCAAACAGGGCAATGGGAAAAAATATCGGCTTTGTGGCCGGTATAGCCCAGGTGATTGAATTTATCCTGGCGCCGCCTGCCATTGCATTTGCCATCGGCGCTTATTTCAACGCTTTTTTCCCGCAGGTTCCCATTCTTACCAGCGCTATTGCCATTTATTTTGTGTTTACCGGTTTGAATGTGTATGGTGTAAAGGCAGCGGCGTCTTTCGAGGTGATCGTTACCATT
Source organism: Chitinophaga sp. (assembly GCF_035564935.1). Lineage (GTDB taxonomy): Bacteria > Bacteroidota > Bacteroidia > Chitinophagales > Chitinophagaceae > Chitinophaga. Next base: position 488 of record NZ_DATMTE010000564.1, read on the forward strand.
TTTGCCGTAGGGGAACTACTGCTGTTTGCCGGTTTATCGCTTCCAAAGTTCCAGGCCGTTCATCTCACCAGCAACCCGCTTCCATTTGGATGGGGCGGCGCTTTTGCCGCTATTCCTTTTGCCATCTGGTTTTTCCTGGGTATTGAGGGCATTGCCAATGTAGCGGAGGAAACAAAAAACCCGCAGCGCGATATCAGCAAGGGTTTTGGATGGGCCATCCTCACGCTGGCCATTCTTTGTATCCTGATATTTGTGTCTGCCACCGGCATTGCCGGGTGGGAAGCTATCGTATATAAAAACGGGATCAGCGGTGAAACCTCCGATTCCCCGCTACCGCTGGCGCTGGCAAAAATTACCGGGAGCAACCATCCCATGTACCACCTGCTGATCACCGTAGGCTTATTCGGGCTGGTGGCTTCTTTTCACGGGCTTATCCTGGCCGCTGGGCGCTCCACCTACGAGATGGGCAGGGTACATAACCTGCCGGCAGCGCTGGGTAAAATTTCACCGCGGTTTCATACGCCGGCCAATGCACTTTTGGGCAACATGGTGATCGGGATACTGGCCCTGCTGTCGGGTAAAACTTCAGAGATCATCGTGGTATCGGTTTTCGGTGCGCTCACTTTGTATATCATTTCCATGGTGTCTATTATTATTTTGAGAAGACGGGAGCCTGATCTGCCACGGCCTTTCCGGGTGGCTTTCTACCCGGTGTTCCCGGTGGTAGCGCTGGTGATTGCCACCATTTCCATAGTAGCGATGTTTATTTTCAACCTGCTGCTTGGCATCATCTATTTTTCCCTGCTGGCCGTTTCTTTTTTGTTGTACAAAATCATTAAACCTGCCCACACATGACAACTTCCGAAATATTAACGTATGTAAAAAATCATCCGTCCGGTAAGGTAAAAGTGGCAATAGCTGATATCGACGGTGTATTGAGAGGGAAATATATAGCTGCAGAGAAATTTGTGTCTGTAACAGAAAGTAAGATGGGCTTCTGTGATGTTACTTTTGGCTGGGATATGAGCGATGTGGTATATGACAACGTGAAGTATACCGGCTGGCATACCGGCTATCCCGATGCACAGGTAAAAATTGACCTGCATACTTTCCGTAAAATTCCATGGGAGAACGGGGTGCCTTTTTTCCTGGGTGATTTTGTGGAAGCCAGCAATGCACCGGTGTATGCATGCCCGCGGCAATTGCTGAAAAAAGTGCTGGCTACAGCAGCGCAAAGTGGTTATGTACCGTACTTCGCGCAGGAATTTGAATGGTTCAACTTTACAGAAACGCCTGATACCGCCCACCAGAAACAGTTCCGTGACCTCACTCCTTTATCGCCGGGCATGTTTGGTTACTCTATCCTGCGCAGCGCATTAAAGAATGAGTATATGAGCAGCCTGTTTGAGCAACTGGTAAAGTTTGATATACCGGTAGAAGGGTTACATACGGAAACAGGTCCGGGCGTATATGAAGCAGCCATTAAGTACGCAGGGATCCTGCAGGCGGCAGACCAGGCCATCCTGTTTAAAACCGCGGTGAAAGAAATTGCCTACAAACATGGCGTAATGGCCACCTTTATGGCCAAGATCCATGAAAGCCTGCCGGGATGCAGCGGGCATGTGCACCAAAGCCTGTGGGATGCCGACAGTAAGCAGAATTTATTTTACGACGAACAGGACGAACATAAAATGAGCCCTGTCATGAAAAGTTACATTGCGGGGCAACTGCACTGTTTACCTGTAATACTGCCCTTGATAGCTCCTACTATCAATAGCTACAAACGGCTGGTAGAAGGCGCCTGGGCCCCTACCACGCTCACCTGGGGCATAGATAACAGAACGGTGGCGTTACGGGCTTTACCGGGCGATAAAAAAGCCACCCGCCTGGAAACAAGAGTAGTTGGCTCAGACACTAATCCATACCTCGCGATGGCCGCCTGTTTGGCCGCCGGGCTGTATGGCGTAAAAAATAAATTGCCGCTCGACAAAAAAATAACCACCGGCAATGGGTACAAAGACACCTCGAATGGTGTATTACCACAGAACCTTCATGTGGCGACCCAGCAAATGAAGGAATCGGCCCTTGCAAAAGAACTGTTCGGCGAAGCGTTTGTTGAACACTTTACGTTAACCAGGGAATGGGAGTGGCGGCAATATGCCAAAGCTGTGACCGATTGGGAATTGAAAAGATATTTTGAAATCATCTAAGCAACCGCATATGGCATTTCAGTATAATTTTCCTACTACGATACGTTTCGGCGCAGGCGTGATCAGCGAGCTGCCCGCATATCTGCAGAAAAACGGGTTATCAAAACCTATGATCGTTACCGATCCAACGATAGCAGGATTATCATTTTTTAAATCGATCGTGAAGGATCTGCAGTCGCACCATATTTCCGCGGAGGTATTCAGCGATATCCATAAAAACCCCGTGAAGAGTGATGTGTACAAAGGCACCGACCTTTGGGACCATACAGGCCGCGACAGTATCATAGGTATTGGCGGCGGCGCCGCGCTGGACGTGGCGCGCGCCATTGTGCTAAGGGTCCATCACCGGGAAGATCTTTTCAAATACGACGATCTCATAGGCGGCGATGTATATGTGACCAACGACGTACCTCATTTTATTACTGTGCCCACCACCGCCGGCACCGGCAGCGAAGTAGGCAGGAGCGCCATTATTGCCGATGATGAAACGCACCAGAAGAAAATACTCTTCTCACCCAAACTGATGGCAAAAATTGTTTTTGCTGATCCCGCCCTCACCATGGATCTGCCGCCGTTTATCACTGCCGCCACCGGCATGGATGCATTAACGCATAATATGGAAGCATTCCTGGCAAAGAATCCACATCCCTTATGCGATGGTATTGCCCTGGAAGGTATCTATCTCATTAAAAATTCATTGGAAAAAGCTACCAACAGCCCGGATATAGCAAGCAGGAGCAATATGCTGATGGCCTCTATGATGGGCGCTATTGCTTTCCAGAAAGGATTAGGTGTGGTGCATTCCCTGGCGCATCCCCTCTCCTCGCTGCTGGACACGCACCATGGCCTTGCCAATGCCGTGAATATTCCTTACGGTATGCAATTTAATATTGCAGGTTTTGAAGATAAATTCCGGCGCATTGCCAGGACCCTGGAGCTGAAGGAGGAAACCGGCGAAGCAGTGGTACAATATCTCTTTGATCTTAATTCAAAAATAAACATCCCGCATCATCTCCGCGATATCGGTGTTACGGATGCACATGTGGAAACGCTGGCCGACCTGGCGCTGGCCGATTTTGCACATCCCAACAACCCTAAACCGGTAAGCAGGGAGGATTTCAAACAGTTGTACCTAAACGCGCTATAAACATGAAGAAAAAGATAGGGCTCAGCTATACGGAAGCCAGCTTTACCAACTACGAAAAATGGTTCACGCCCGAAGATCTTGGCGATGACCTGGAAGTGGTGATCCTGTCTTTCCTCCGTAACAATGCAGAAGATATTTATACCTGCGACGGGCTGGTGCTCACCGGTGGCATAGATGTAATTCCGCGGCTGTACGGCGGCGCTGAGAATTATCCGCACCGGCCGAAGGAGTTTTTACCCGAAAGAGATGATTTTGAAAAACGTCTTTATGAATACTCCCAGCAGCAGCAATTACCTGTACTGGGCATTTGCCGGGGATTGCAGTATATCAACATACTGGAAGGCGGGAAAGTGTATGAAGATATCGGCGAAGCCGCCAACAAAATCCATAAAAAAGATAGCAGCGATAAAATTCATGGGGTAAACATCCGGAAAGATACTTTACTGTACAAGGCTACCGGCCTGGAAAAAGGGCAGGTGAACAGCGCCCATCACCAGGGCATTCATCCCGCCAGCCTGGGAAAAAATATTATGGTGAGCGCTACTTCCGATAGCAGCGATGAAATTATTGAGGGTATTGAATTTAAAGATAAAACCGGGAAAGGCTTTATGCTTTGTGTGCAATGGCACCCGGAAAGAATGCCGGAGAAAGAAAGCAACCCGCTCTCCCAACAAATTAAAGCAACATTTCTTCAAGCAGTACGAAACTATACGAAATGAGAATTTTTAATCCTGCCACCGCACAAACCCTGGTTGTTCTCCGGGAAGACACACTGTCAATGGTTGTTGAGAAAACCGCCCTGCTCCGGCTGGCATTTGATCATTGGTCCGCGAAGCCACTGACAGAGCGTATTGCAGTGATTGCCCGCTTCAGGGATCAGCTGGAAAAAAGAATAGAGAAACTGGCCGGCATACTTACTTCCGAAACAGGAAAACCATTGCAGCAATCGCGCAACGAAATCAACGGCGCCATTACCCGGATCAACTGGATGCTGGAGAATGCAGAAAAATATCTTTCCGACGAATGGGTAACGAATACGGATACACTAAAAGAAAAAATCTCCTACGAACCGCTGGGCATTATCTGTAACATCTCCGCATGGAACTATCCTTACCTTGTAGGCGTTAATGTATTTATTCCCGCTTTGCTGGCAGGTAATACCGTACTTTATAAGCCTTCCGAATATGCGGTGCTCACCGGTATGGAAATCGAAAAGCTCTTTTACTACGCGGGCCTGGAACACAATGCCTTCAAAATAGCCATTGGTGGAAAAACCGTGGGAGACAACCTGCTTGGCCTGAGAGTTGACGGCTACTTCTTTACCGGCTCCTATAAAACCGGCAAATATATCTACGAAAAAATAGCGCCCAGGATGCTGCCCTGCCAGCTGGAACTGGGCGGAAAAGATCCGCTGTATGTGGCAGACGACATCGAGGATATTGCTGCCGTAGCAGCAGCTACCGCCGACGGCGCTTTCTATAATAACGGACAAAGCTGTTGCGCCGTAGAACGCATCTACGTGCATGAAAAAGTATACGACCAGTACGTGGAAGAATTTGTAAAAGCCGTTAAATCCTGGAAGCTCGGGTTACCTACTGATGATGGCGTATACTTTGGCGCTGTTACCAGGAAAGAACAATTAAAAGTGCTGGAAACCCAGGTACTGGAAGCTCGCGCAAAAGGCGCCACCCTGAAACTTGGTGGTCATATTATTGCACATGAAGGCAATTTCTTTGAGCCCACTATTCTCACCGATGTGGATAATTCCATGAAAATTATGCAGGAAGAAAGCTTTGGACCCGTGATAGGAATTATGAAAGTAGCAAGCGATAAAGAAGCGATTGAAATGATGAATGATACGGAATATGGTCTTACTGCTTCCGTGTATTCCTCCAACGGTGAAAGGGCGCAGGCTATTCTGTCGCAGGTGAATGCGGGTACCGGCTACTGGAATTGCTGCGACCGTGTTACAGCGGGGTTGCCATGGGCCGGCAGGAAGCATTCGGGTTTTGGCGCTACGTTGTCGCACCAGGGATTGAGGGCGTTTACAAAAACGAAGTCGTGGCAGATGAAGGGGTGAGGTAAATATTCTTTGTTAGCAGATAGCGTGATGCAATATTGAATTGTATCACGCTTTTTTTTGGATATATTTAATCAATGTTGTTTGCCGATTTGTTAATCCACATTTGTTATCATCTACGAGATAGTCTCCACCCACATTACAGATAATATTGTGTCCCGCCTTATTTTGAAACTTACATTTTTTAATGACTGCATTTATGACTGAACAACAAAATAAAGAATATAAACAATCCTGGAAAGATGAGTACCTCAAATGGATATGCTGCTTTGCGAATGCCCAGGGCGGCAGTTTATTTATCGGCATCGATGATAATGGCGTTATTGTAGGTATACATGACTACAATAAGCTTATGGATGAGATACCGAATAAATCGGTGAGCCATTTGGGATTGGTAGTAGATGTAAATCTTCATAAAAGTGGAAACAAGTATTATCTGGAGGTGATAGTACCGGTGAGCAGT
>NZ_DATMTE010000565.1:0-4861 GCF_035564935.1 Chitinophaga sp.
GAGCACCAGCTGCTCATGCAGCCGTATCAGCGTGTCTTCGGGGTTGGCGCTGCAAAAACCCGGGTGTACCCTGGAGGTTTGCACCACGCTGCTGCGCATGGCGGTGAGCCAGCGGAAACGGCTGGCCATATCCAGCGCCCCGATAGGGCCGCCGGCCTTACTGCCTTTGGAAATTTCCACGAAGGCATCCAGGTAGGGACGGATGGTATTAACATCTGCCTGTGGGGACAGTGCATGCAATTTTTCTTCGTTTAAGGTATACACTGCCCGTAAAAATTTTTGTTGCCTGCAATAAAGAATGACACCAACATTCAGAAACTCTTCCCGCTCCACGCTAGGCACCACCCGTATTACCGCGTACTCATATAAGTGATTGTCTTGCATGTTGTGCTTCTTTTACAAATACCCCGGAGTGGCTGATCCGGTTGGTTAAAAATTCAAAATATACCTCGCGTCTTTCTTCCGGTGTAACATCGTTGCTGTCTTCACTTTGCAGCCATGTTTCGGGAATGATGTTTACTACGGCGCGTATGCGTTCCGGTGTAAGTATTAAGCGGAAGGCGGCGTCTACCTGTTCCAGTTCGCCGGCCTGTGGCAGCAGTACATGATCTTTTACCTGTACAAAAGGGCGGAGCGATTGTTCGCGCCAGTTTTGCCAGGAGTGATGAAAGTAAAGCGATGCCCCATGATCAATGAGCCACAGCTCATTGCGCCACATCAGCATATTCGTGTTGCGCGCGGTGCGGTCTACATTGGTGAGGAGGCAGTCGAGCCACACTATCTTAGACGCCGTTAGGGCATCAATAGTATTTACCGTTGGATCGTAGGTGGTAGCGCCGGATAAATAATGAAGGGCAAGATTGAGCCCTACGCTTTTCTTCAGCAGGTCCTGTATTTCTTCGTCCGGTTCTGTACGGCCAAAGGCCGCATCCAGGTTGGCAAATACGAGCTCCGGTATTTTAAGTTTAAGTATCCTGGCCAGTTCGCCACCAATTAATTCCGCGATGAGCGCTTTCACGCCCTGGCCTGCGCCCCTGAATTTCAGGGCATACAGGAATCCGTCGTCTGCTTCGGCAATGGCCGGCAGCGAGCCCCCTTCACGTAACGGTGTTACGTAGCGGGTTACATTCACCGTTCTGAGCTGAAGTTGTATATCTTCTGTCATCTGATAATCTGGTTCGTTTGCTTAATATGGGTCTATACCTGGGCAAAGTAACCAAATATCAGGCATTTTTAGCTGCCTGCTTTTATATAGTGATCAACTCCTGCAGGGGTTTACCCATAAAAGCAGCATAGGCGGCAGCTGCAGTGGCTGTTTTTTTGCCGGGGTTCATCAGCTCCGTGGCGACGGTAATATGCCGGCTGCTTTCTTTCCGGCTCCAGGTGCCGCTTATTTGCCCGTTGGTTACAATTACCGGCTTAAAGATGCCATAACCGGCAGCAGCCGGATGCCCGGCCGGGAGAATATCGCTGCGGTCTTTATAAGCTACGGCATATTCATCGTAACAGGGCAGGAGAAAAGTAGCGGGAGTGTTGCGTTTATTTATAGGAGCTGCTGCAGAAAACCAATAGGCATTACCGTTAGTAACGGTGTGGGTAAGATGTTCCCTGTTGAGATGTAATCCTTTTTTGATATCGGCCATATTCAGTCCGCTCCACCACTGGAAGTCGTGCAGGGTGGCAGGGCCCCTGCTGCTGAAATAGCAAAGCGTGATACGGGTAATGGCTTCTTCCCGGTCGGGCAGGGGCGCCGCAGGTACGCGTTCGGAAAGCAATGCATAAGTGAATTGTTTACCCTGCCGGGGCCCGCTGCAAATAAGTCCTTCCAGCTCCGCATCCATCAGGAGAAACCCCAGCCGGATATCGTCGGTGTTGATCCGGGCTTTAGCCAGCAGCGGGAGCAGCGCCGTACGGGTAAGGAACTGATGATCGCTGAGCGCATTGGTAATAATGGTGTTGCTGCGCTTCAGATCCTTATCGGTAATGCCCAGTTTTGCATACAATCGTTTATTAAATGCCTTTATCCTGGGACCGGTAAGCTGCAGCATCCACCGGATATCTTCCGGCGCCACAAAGTGCCAGGTAGGACGCAGTACATGAGTGCGCAGGATTTTCCCTTCGTTAAAATCCTTTTCAATGGAAGCATCGGTGCTGCCTTTAACACGGGTGCCGATGGCCCATTTGGCGCCGGCGTAATCCTGCGCCTGCATACAGCCCATCCAGCGTACCAGCGCTGCCGGCTGCGTGAAGCGGGAATGAAGGAGCTGCTGTTGATGCAGCCGTTGTTGTGCGATCTGCTGACTGTTCATATTTCAAAATTACCGGTGGGGTGTGACAACCGTATGTCAGTTGAAAAAGACCCGTCAAAACTTTTTTCCGCATTCATCACGCTGCAAATACTTACATCAAAGCGATTGGCAATTTCCTGTGGCAGTACCGGTTTATTGGATGGCAGATGTATCAGGATAGCGGTTCATCGTTGTAAACAGTTAGCGGGATTAAGGGAACTGATCTGCTGTTTTCCCGCGATATCATTTTTGCGCTGCGAGTAGTACCTTTGCCGGCATAGATAATAGCTTACACTTATGATGAAACGTTTGTTTGTGCTGGCATTGCTGCAAACAGGGCTGGTAACTGCCTGCTGGGCCCAATCCGATGAATACCTGCAAAAGAAAAATGTACCCGATTCTGTTTTACAGCCCCGCAACCTGGTGCTGGCAGGAACATTTAACGCCCAGAAAGCCTTGTTGCAATTGTTTCCCGGCAAATACTATAACCTCAGCAAGGATAAATACCGGAATGAACTGATCAACTGGGAATGTAAAACCTGTAAGCCCAGATCTTACCCCGATGTAAACGGCGACGGAGATGCAGTATTCCCCTATGCGGAAGGCGTAGCCACCCGGCTGATCAACGAAATGGATTTTAAAGACTCAAGCGGTTTACAGTACAAGGTAATCAGCTTTAACCATTCTGTATTTGACGAGGAAGGTTTCCAGACATCGCGCTTCACGGGCGGCCTGCTGGGCCTCGCCAAGTTTGTGCTTACAGACGGAGGCTGGAAACTGCGCATGTTCCAGCCGGCTATTAAAGCCTATGGCGCGTTTTCAAATTGTCCTGCGCCTAAGCCCCTGCTGATAGGGAATGACCAGTACGCGTTTATGATCAAGCATAGCAATGGTCCCGGTGGCGGTCCGTTCAACGGCGCCCTGTTCCTGGTGGCAGGCATTAACGGCGGCTATCAACAGGTGATGGCTGCTTATGGTACAGAAAGAACGGAAGTTGGGGCGGAGGAAGGTTTATCCAGCTGGACAAGCGAGTATACCGTGCCGGCGGGTGATAAAAAGTATTTCCGCGACATTGTGATCACGTTAAAAGGAACTGCCACCGCCACGGATACAGAAGGGCTCCCGGAGGAAGTGAAAAGCCTGTTGAAAAACAAAAAGAAAATACGCTTCACCGCCGTCAAAAAATATGTATACATGGGCAGCAAAGGCTACCAGCTGCAATTGCCGGTGAAAGCCGCTTTACTCAACTGATGCCGGTTGCAGGGCGGGTACATCCATACTGCGCCCTGTAATCTTCTGCCGGTGCATTTTCCCCCATACGGTTAATGAATGAAGCACATCTCCCAGGGAGTCGCTGTAATCCGTCAGCTCATACTCCACGATATAACCGCCATCTTCCACGGGTATTCTTCTCACAAAACCATTCAGCTCCATCTCTTTCAGCTCATTAGACAATACCTTGGCCGAAATACCGGTCACTATACGCTGTAATTCATTAAAGCGCCTTCTATGGCCTATAAGGCCCACAATGATCTTCAGTTTCCATTTACCACCGATGGCGTACAGTGCATCTCCCACTGCTGTCAGGGAAGCCGCACAAGCCTCCGCTGAAGGATGTTGATGTTTATTCACTTTTAACAATTTTAACTTACCAAAAGGTTAGCGGTAACCAAAAGGTAAGGTTGAACAGATAGTTACCAAAGGTAAGTAGTTTTGGAAAATTAAAATTGAAATGTAACATGAGTAAAATATTGATAACGGGAGCCACCGGTCACCTTGGTAAAGTGGTAACAGAAGAATTATTGAAAAGAACAGATGCGGCCAATATCGCTGTATTGGTAAGGGATCCTGATAAAGCAGCGGCCTGGCAGGCAAAGGGGGTAAAGGTGTTCAAAGGCGATTATAATGATTACAACTCCCTGGTAACTGCTTTCCAGGGTATTGATAAGCTGTATTTTATTTCCGGCAACGACGTAACAGGTCGCATTTCCCAGCATGAAAACGTAGTGAATGCGGCGGTAGCGGCTAAAGTGAAGCATGTATTCTATACCAGTTACCAGCACGAAACAGAAGTGGGCGTCTCCGCAGTGGGGATAGTGGCGGAAGCGCACCTGGCCACGGAAAAATGGCTGAAGGCTTCCGGTCTTGCTTATACCATCCTTGCACATGCACTCTATGCAGATGTATTACCGATGTTCCTGGGAGAAAAGATATTGGAGTCCGGCACTATTTTCCTGCCTGCCGGCGATGGAAAAGCGCCCTATGCCACCCGTTACGACATGGGAGTGGCAGGGGCTATCCTGCTGCTGGGCGCCGGTCATGAAAATAAAACATACAACCTGGCAGCAGATACCAGCTATTCTTTCAATGATATCGCCCGGCAGCTGAGTGAACTGTCGGGTAAACAAATACAATACATCCCGGCCTCCACCGCCGATTTCACGGCACAATTAACCCAGGCTGGCGTGCCGGTGGAAGGCATTCATATACTGGCCGGTTTTAGTGAAGCAATAGCGCAGGGCGAGTTCGATTTCCCTGACACAACGCTGGAGCAGCTCCTCGGCAGAAAACCG
>NZ_DATMTE010000566.1:0-6103 GCF_035564935.1 Chitinophaga sp.
ACCCGATGTGCTAATTAGCGGAAGAGCAACAAAATTAAAATCGGTTTGCGGATTGCATGCTTCAGTTTAACATGCTGAAAAACAAAAGGGCTCCTCTACATCGAGGAGCCCTATGCTCTTTCGGGATAAACCCTATTTGTACCACGTACGGGATTCGAACCCGTGATTCCTCCGTGAAAGGGAGGCGTCTTAACCCCTTGACCAACGCGGCGTTTTCGTTTGGGATTGCAAAGATAGGAAAATGTTTTACAAACCAAAACTTTTTTTCAATTCCTTATCAAAGGTAAGAAGATTATGAAAAAAGCGGTGATTATAATGCCAGTCTATTCTTTCAGACCTGCGATCAGGTTTATGGTTAATGCCACCACAAATGTATTCAGCAAAAAAGAAAGTAAACCATGTGCCAGTGCTGTACGGCGGATCACCCTGCCGGTGATATCCACATCTGATACCTGGAAGGTCATACCAATCACAAAGGCGAAGTAGGCAAAATCGAGATAGTCGGGTTTCTTCTCCTGAGGAAATTCCAATCCGCCTGCATGTTTGGTACTATCATTTTCATCGTCGTCGTAGTAGAGGTGAGTATAATGAAAAGTGAGAATGGTATGTACCATTGCCCAAGAGGCCAGCATACCCGCAACTGCTACCGGCAGGTACAATATCTTTGAAAGCCCTGTGAGTTCTTTCGACAGCATCATTAACAGCACCAGCACCAGGCTTGCCACAGAAGCCACCACTACTGTCAGCGTAACAAAAGTCCGGCTGCCGTCGTCCACTCTTGCCCATGTACGGATCTCGTCCGTGGTACGGTTAAAGAATACGATCCATCCGGTAGCAATGTAAGAGATCGCAAAAATATCCCATAGCATAGCAGATAATACCAGCGGATGTACTGCTATTTTCAGCAGTAAAAGCACCGCCAGTACCAGAACGGATAATCCTACACTCACCAATACGCGCTGCAAAGGATGCATACTCACCAACAGGGAAGCAACTTTCTTTTTTCTCATGACAGGGAAACTTATTATTAAAGATAACCCTCATTTTCAAAGCATCCTTATCCTGATCAGAAATTATTATCCTATAATTTAAGTAGACTATTGTTCAGGTCATTCTATTTATCTACTTTAGTGTACCCTCATTACTTGAAGAGCACCACCCCTTGAGTAATTATCTCACTTTAAAAAATGTTTATGAAACCAAAATTGTACGCCCTGCTGTTATTGTTTTTTATTTCCTATTCCACTTACGGACAAACGATAGAAGGTACCGTAAGAGACAGCAAACAGCCGCTTGTTGGCGCTTCCGTAAGATTGGTGGGCCGCAGCGCCGGTGCCACCACAGATGCCGATGGTCATTATAAAATACAGGTACAGCCGGGAGAATACCGGCTTAGTGTTAGTTACATCGGGTATCAATCCGTAGAAAAAAATGTTATCGTAACAGCCAACGGACCAGTAACGCTCAACTTTACACTGTCTACCACCGATGATCTGAACGAGGTAGTAGTACTGGGTTCCAGGAGTGCGCCCCGTAGTCAGCTTACCACCGCGGTTCCTGTAGATGTGGTAGACGTTAAACAGGTAGCGCAATATTCCCCGCAGGTATCCATTAACCAGATCCTGAATTATGTGGCTCCCTCCTTCTCTTCCAATACACAATCACTGTCGGACGGAACAGACCACATTGACCCCGCTTCCCTGCGCGGATTGGGTCCGGACCAGGTACTGGTACTCATCAATGGTAAAAGAAGGCATACCACGTCTCTTGTAAACATCAACGGCAGCTTTGGTAAAGGGTCTGTAGGCACGGATCTCAATGCTATTCCTACCGCTGCCATTAAACGGATTGAAATATTGCGCGACGGGGCCGCCGCACAATATGGATCAGACGCTATTGCCGGCGTTATCAACATCATCCTGAATGATGATGTAAATAAAGTAAATGCCAGCGTATCTACCGGCGGTTATGTATCGAAACTTTCTGAGAATAACCTGGACGGACAAAATGTACAGGCTAATATTAATTATGGGTTGCCACTTGGCAGCAAAGGCGGCTTCATTAACCTGGCAGGTTCCTATGATTACCGCAATTATACGAACCGTACCGGCACCTTCAGCGGCACTATTTTTAACGACTATAACGACCCTGCACTGGCAGATGTTCCCGGTTCTCCCAACGGAAAGGATATTACAGACCAGGAACTGGCTAAACGGGGATTAACACGCAACGATTTCAATTCAAGGATAGGGCAGGCTGCAAACCGCGGAGGAAGCCTGTTCCTGAATGCGTCGCTACCGGTAAGTGAGCACGCAGAGATATACGCCTTCGGGGGATTGAACTACCGTCATGGTGAAGCCGCTGCATTTTACCGTACACCATCGCAACTTACACAAAACAATGACACCATTTACCCCAATGGTTTTCTTCCGCTGATAGTTACCGATAACCGCGATAAATCGCTGGCAGCAGGTATCAGGGGCAGCCTGGGGGAATGGAAAGTGGATTTCAGTAACACGTTTGGTGAAAACGGTGTAGACTTCAGCGTGGATCAAACATTGAACGCTTCTATGTTAAAAGCTTCTCCCACCAGTTTCGAAGCTGGTGGTTACCGCTTTCAGCAGAACACTACCAACCTTGATTTCAGCCGTTTCTTTGATAATTCGCTCAGTGGTATCAACGTTGCGTTTGGCGCGGAGCACCGGTATGAAAATTACCAGATCCTTCCTGGTGAAGCTTCTTCTTATGTCAATTATGGCAATGCCCTTAACATTGGTACGGATGCACAAGGAAAGCCCATCCTGATACCTGATCCGAAAGGAAATGTAGCTACCCGGTTTGCTGCCAATGGCGCTCCTTTTGCAGGCGGCGCCCAAAGCTTTCCCGGCTTCAGCCCCGACAATGCCACCAAAGCCTCCCGTACGTCCATTGCTGCATATGGCGACGTGGAATTAAACTTCACCAAACAGTTCCTGCTGGATGCGGCGTTGCGCTTTGAAAACTATTCCGACTTTGGTTCCACGCTGAACTGGAAACTGGCAGGCCGCTATCAATTTAGTCCGAAGTTTCTGCTGAGAGCTGCCGCCAGCACAGGATTCAGGGCGCCTTCCCTACATCAGCGTTATTTCAATGCTACTTCCAGCATCTTTACAGACGGTGCTTTTATAGAATCGGGCACCTTTACCAACGACAGCCGCGTAGCTGCTTTGCTGGGCATTCCTAAACTTAAACAGGAAACTTCCAACAGTTACAGCGCCGGTATCACCAGTAATCTCGGCCCCCTGAAACTAACGGTAGACGGCTATTTCATCCGGATAGACGACCGTATTGTATACACCGGGCAATTCTCCGGCAATCAAAACGGCACACCGCAGGAACAGGAAATATATAACATTCTGCGTTCTGCCAATGCTTCCACGGCGCGTTTCTTTGCCAATGCCATCAACACGGAAACAAAAGGTGTGGATGTAGTGATCACTTATACTTTACATCCCGGGAAAGGCCACCTCAGGGCAGATCTTTCCGGCACCTTTGCCAAAACATCGCTGGTAGGGCCTATTCATTCTTCTGCACAACTGGCAGGAAAAGAAAGCACCTACTTTGATGAGGCCAGCCGCATTTATCTTGAAAATTCAGTACCCCAGACAAAGGCTAATCTCACCCTTAATTATTCTATACAGAAATGGGGATTCTTCCTGAGAAATGTATACTTCGGAAAGGTACAGGAAGCAACCAATACAGTAGCTAACCAGGATATTTACAGTGGCAAGGTAGTAACAGATGCAAGCGTAAGCTATAGTTTTATTCCTGCGTTACGGCTCACTATCGGCGCCAATAACCTGCTGGATATATACCCGGATGAGTTATCTGTAGCTAACCAGAGTTCCGGCCGGTTCCTTTATTCCCGCAGCTCGCAGCAGTTTGGCTTTAATGGCCGCTTCCTGTTTGCGAGACTGGCATTAAGTTTTTAATTATTCGCTTTTTAGTTAAGGTAAATGCAGCGATGCATTTACCTTAACTAAAAAATGTGAACACGCACAATTATAATATTGTGTTGCCATCTGATGCCAGCTGGTTTGCACGGATATGCAAAAGTGGCGCTGTTCCGTTATTCAAACTGTTTCCAGGGGCAGCTCCACGAAGAAAATACTGCCATCGCCGGGAGTGCTTTCGTACCAGATAACACCGTCATGCGCTTCTACGATCTGCCGTGAAATGGATAATCCAAGGCCAAATGACTGCTCCCCTGCTGTACCGGGCCTGCGCGATACAGTGAACATATCGAAGATATTGTCTTTAATATCTTCAGGTATACCGATCCCTTCGTCCTTCACCCTGATTTGTACTTTACCTGTTTTCACTTCCAGCAATACCGAGATGCGGGCCCCATTGGGACTGAACTTGATCGCATTGGTAATAAGGTTGCTTATCACGCGCCAGATCTTTTCCCGGTTTACATGAGCAATCACATGCACTGCCGTCAGGGATATGTGCTGCCTTTTTTCCTTTGCTTTAAAGTGCAGCAGTTCTACACAATATTGCAGCAGCTGGTACATGTCTACAGGTTCTTTGGTGAGTTCCTCCGTGCGCGTATGCATGAGCAAAAGGTCGTTCACGAGCTCAAGTGAGTTTTCCCCGGAAGTTTTGAGCAGGTCCAGCAACATACGGTCATTGTCGCTGCGTGGCTCTTCGTCCAGCATGAGGTGGGCTATAGAGGTCATGGCCCCTATAGGATTGCGGAGATCATGCGCTACTACTCTGAGCATCTGGGTATTGTCTGCCTGGCTTTGTTCAAGTGCGGCCAATGTATTCTGTAACTGTTGGTTTTGGTCCGAGATAATTTTATTCATCTGGCGGGAGCGCCGGTACTGGTAGTAAATAAAAGCCAGCAGCAGTATAGCCACGGAGCATATGCCAGCCAGCGTCCATATCTGGGTTAGTTTGGCCTGGTTACCGGCTTCCAGTAAATCGTTCTGCTCCCTGATTGCACTATAGACAGTATAATCGCCTATAAATTTCTTCAGGTTACTGTTATCAGTCTCCAGTGCGGACGCCATCAGTTTTTGCGCCTGTATAATCTGATCTTTGTTGCCAATCAGTTCTGTGTTTTTCAGAATAGCATTCAGCAATTGCGTGCTAAAATTTTTATAGCCGTTTTCCTCTGCAATTTTATATGCGAGCGTATAGTAAGTCAGTGCGCTGTCTGGTTTGTTTTCCATGCAATCTCCATATAATATCAGCGTGCTGATTTCCAGGTATTCCATCCCCGTATTACGGGCCTGATCAAGTGCGGCCCTGATCAGTGGCAGCGCCTCGGGTTTGCGGTTATTAGCTACCATGTAGGTGGGAAGCATAAGCATGGCCAGTGACTGCATGGGCTGGTCGTTATATTTGTCCGCAATGGCCCGTGCTTTGGTCAGGTAATGCCTGATGGTATCTTCCGGCAGCTCAGGATGATCTAAGCAATAGTTGAGATAGAGCAGGGTCTGGATGCTGTCGCCCTCCAGTTGCTGCCCCAGCTCGAAACCCTGGCGGGCAAAGCTGATAGCTTTGGGGCTGTCGGCCATATCAGTATATACGGTCGACATATTTGAGAGCACCTGGGCAACATTGGAGGAGTCACCGAGTTCCCGGTACGCCGTCAGGCATTTGCTGAACAGCTCCAGTGCCTCCTTATAAAGCCCTTTAAAGTAAAGCGCAGCGGCAATTACGTTATCGGCATCGGTTTCGCCTTTAATGTATCGCAGCCTCACTGAGAGTGCTTTCGCTTTTGTGCCATAGTAAAAGCAACTGTCAACATCTTTCAGATAAAAAAGAATGCCTATGCGATTAAGCTTGTCGGCAAACGCAACACTGTCTTTAATAGCAATCAAATCGCCCTGTGCTTTCCTGATCATTGCGGATTGTGCCAGGGCGCTGTTTTCCAGTGAGCAGAAGAACAGGTACAGAACGAGCAGGGATACCAGTTTGGAGAAGCTCATGAGGATGATGGTCAAAGTCTACTGTTAATTTAAGATTTTTATAGGAAAGGGGGGAAGAAAATGTTGTTACAGGGGAACCAATTCTTTTTAACTAATTAGTAACCCTTCCAAAAATTGTTTTT
>NZ_DATMTE010000567.1:0-2553 GCF_035564935.1 Chitinophaga sp.
GGTTAGCGCCCGCAGATACAGATATAAAGAAATCTGAATTGATATTCTTCTTGTAGCTCAACAGGAAGTCGGTGTTCTGCTCCCTGAAAAATTCTGTTTCAAAAGCGTAGGCGCCGGTGGGATTCTATATTGCGCTGAAAGGTCTTTTGCTTTCGCGGGTTTCAGAGTAAAGGTCCATACCTGTACGGCCCATGAGCGACAGGTCTTTCGTGATCTGTATATTCAGTTCCACGTTGCCGGTCATACGATCGCGGTCGAACCCGTTAATAAACTCATATGCCACCAGGTAGGGATTATCTACAGATCCGGGCACATGTGAAAACTGCTGCGGCCCTTCTCTTCCGGGCATCCAGTAGTTGCGCAGCTGCCGTATATCCACGTTCGGTGTGGTAGTATATACGATGTTACTCACGCTGCCGCGGTTAAAGGTAGGCCGGTTGCCGCTGCTGTTTTTCGTATAACCGATATTGGTACTCACCCTGATGTTGGGATTAAGATTATATCCCGCAGCCAGGTTGATGGTATTTCTTTTCAGATCGGTATTGGGAATGATGCCTTCATTTTTCAGGTTGGTAAACGACAAGCGGAAGTTACCATCCTTGTTATTACCGGTAACGGCAATGTTATTGGTGAAGGTAGAGCCGGTGCGGAAAAAATCCTTATGCCGGTCGGGGTATGCCACCCAATCAGTGGGAACAGGCTGCCCGTTGGCGTCCAGGGGGCTGTTCCACTGCACATGTTTGGTACCAACATTCAACCGTGGCCCCCATGAGGCATCGGAAATTGTTTCATCGGAGCCTTCGCGGTCGCCGGAACCAAATTCATTCTGGAACTTGGGGAACAGCCAGGGCTGATCGAACATAGCGCTGGAGTTCACCGAAACGCCCAGTCCTTTTGCAGCGCCGGAGCCGGACTTGGTGGTGATGAGGATCACGCCGTTGATAGCGCGGGAGCCATACAAAGCGGAGGCGCTGGCGCCTTTCAGTACGGAGATGCTGGCGATATCATCGGGGTTGATATCGGAGATAGTGCTACCGTAGTCAACTACCACCTGTCCTACCGGTTGTTTCGGATTACGTACTGCCGGTGCAATGGGAATACCGTCCACAACATACAGCGGTTGGTTATAGCCTTCCAGGCTGCTTTGCCCGCGGATGGTTACCAGCGAGGTAGCGCCGGGATCGGAACTGGTGCTTCTTACATTTACACCGGTTACTTTACCGGATAAGGCGTTGGCAATGTTTACCTCTTTCACGGTGCTTACCTGGTCGCCCTTCAGGGTGGCAATAGAATAACCGAGCGCTTTTTCCTGGCGTCTGATACCGAGGGCGGTTACCACCACGTCGTCAAGACTGCGCACCGTAGCCGTTAACTGCACCTGCAGGGTACCGTTTCCTGCGGCTACTTCTTTCGACTGGTAGCCTACCGACCGGAATACGAGGATAGCATTGTTTCCGGCTACCTTAATGCTGAACTGTCCGTCTACATTGGTAGCAGTACCATTCGTTGTTCCTTTTTCATGTACGCTTACACCGGGAAGCGGTACACCGCTTTCATCGGTAACGCTTCCTTTAACAACTACTTCCTGTGCTTTGGTGCCGGCAGTTTCCCCGGCAGCGGAGCGGATCGCATAATCACGATCGCTTAGTTTAACTGCCTGCAAACCCAATGGGGCAAGCATTTTCAGCAATTGTGATTCCAGGTTGGCGTCTGTAACACGGGTTTGTTTCCCTGCTACAAATTTATCTGCCACCTGTGTAGGCGAATAATTAAAGCTGATGTTAAACCTTGTTTCAAGGTTGGTCAGCATCTGGCGGAGTGGGATAGTTCCTGCTTCCCCCGGCGTATCGCCGCTTCTTACCATCAGTTGCTGTGCGCTTGTGGTGGTGGCCAGCAGCAGCAATAATAGCAGCGTTGCGCTCCAGGGAGCATAAAGCTTCGTAAAGCTCTTTTGCATAACTGTAAATTTTTAAGACCTTATTCAAAAATGATGACTGAATTGTTTTGTTTCATTTTCAGCTGATGTACCGTAGCCATTGCTTTCAGGAGCATGGCAGGATCATCAGCGGGGCCGGAACCGGTAAATAGCAGGCCTTCCGTTTTCTTATTCCTGAACTGAATCCTGTAGCCGTATATATCTTCCAGTTGCTGCGCAATATTTATCAATGGTGTGTTCCTGAAAAGGAGGCGGTGCTGTTTCCAGGCAGTAAGCATAGCCGGGTCTGCCTGTAACCGGTGATGTTCACCTGGTTTGAAATACATCATATCTCCCGGCTTCATATCCAGGCTATCGTTCACTACTATCTTTCCCTCTTCCAGTAATACTTTCACCTGTTCATGACGATGATACACATTAAAGGCAGTACCTTTTACTTCGATGGTTACCTGTGGCATCAGTACCCTGAATTTAGGATGCAATCCTGCGGGTGATTTGGATACATTAAAATAGGCCTCTCCGTTCAGTGTTACTGTTCTTATATTTTCCTTTGTCCATTTGCAGGGATAAGAGATGGACGAATTAGCATTCAGCTGCACAATGGAACCATCAGGAAG
>NZ_DATMTE010000568.1:0-4190 GCF_035564935.1 Chitinophaga sp.
GCCCATTCTTCGCCGTGACCAGCTTCTTCCCAGTAATTCTTCATTTCGGAAGCAGCTACAATTTTGTTTACAGCGGCAATTGCCTGGTTCCTGAGTGCGCGTGTACCGATGAGGTTCAGCACATCCAGCTGATCCAGCGGATCTTCAGGGAAATCTTCGCTAGGGCGGCCTACCAATGCTGCCACCAGTTCTGCAGCGGCCAGTGCCTCTTCGCAATCCGAAACTTCCAGCGTTTCGATGTTATTGGTGATACGCGCCAGCGTATCAGCCACCAAACCACCATCTTTATTATCGATCAGGTCAAAAATCCAATCCTGTGATCCATCATTTTCAAAATTCCTGGTGCCCCATGCGCCCATAGTATTTACGTTTTTTTATTTTTTTAGAATAAAGAATAAAAGTAATGAACTCTCTTTACAACAACCAAACCAGGCGGCTAGTTTAAACTTCTGAAATCCACCGGAACCAGTTTGCTTACGCCCGGCTCCTGCATGGTTACCCCATAGATCACGTCTACAGCGGCCATTGTTTGCTTGTTGTGTGTTACAATAATAAATTGTGAATTATCGGAAAACTTCCGGATCATGTTGGTAAACTTACCCACATTGGCATCGTCCAATGGAGCATCTACCTCATCCAGGATACAGAATGGCGCCGGTTTAATCAGGTAAATGGCAAACAACAATGCCGTGGCTGTGAGCGTTTTTTCTCCTCCCGACAACTGCGTAATGGCCGCCGGGCGCTTCCCTTTTGGCTTCGCGATAATTTCAATACCGGTGTCTGCCAGGTTTTCCGGATCACTCAGGATCATATCGCACTGGTCTTCTTCCGTAAACAATGCTTTAAACACCCGGATAAAGTTCTCTTTTACCTGGTTAAAGGTATCCAGGAATTTCTGGTTAGCGGTAGACTCTACTTCCTGGATAGTAGCCAGCAGCGAGTCTTTCGCATTAACAAGATCCGTTTTCTGTTCCAGGATAAATTCGTAACGTTTCTTCATTTCCTGGTAAGCTTCAATAGCGGTAGGGTTAATTTCCCCCATGTTCTCCATGCGCTTTTTCAATCGCTCAGCACTACCGGTCAGTTCCTCTACAGACAGCTCGGAACTGCGCTGTTCGTCTATAATTTCATCCAGGTTCACTTTAAACTCCACGCTGAGCCTTTCCTTCATGGAGGTCAGTTGCAGCTTCAGTTCGTTCACTTTATCCTTGATGGTATTCAGTTGCTGTTCCAGTTCCTGTTTGGCGCGCTGTTTTGTTCTCAGCGTGGTTTCCAGTTCCTGCAGGTGGTTACGGAAATTATAGTATTCCTGGTCTTTTTCGTTGAGGGCTTTTTCTTCTTCTTCACGCTGGCGGAACAGTTCCACGAGACCATCGTCGGCATGACTCAGTTTATCTACCGCGGCGGCGATATTGGCCACCGCATCTTCCAGTTGTGATTTGTTACTGGTGATCTGCACATGCAGGTCTGCCAGTTGTTTGCGTTTAAATTCCAGTTCCTGTTTGAGGGCCTGTACTTTACTTTGCTGACGGGTATGTTGCAGGTTCTGGTTATTGAACTGCACCGTAGCCATATTGAACTGCTGTTCAGCTTCCTGGGCGGTCCTGTCTGCATCAGCGATGCTATCCTGCAGTTCATTCACCCTTTCATTCAGGCTTTCCAGTTCATCTTTTACGCCGGAAATGCTTTCCTGGTTGGTTTCCAGCGATTGCTGCATTTCTTCCAGGCGTTTATCGCCGGCATCAATGAGATGATGGAAGTTTTCAATCCTGTTCTGCAGGCCAAACAGCTGGTTGCTCAGCTGGTTTACCTTTTCCCGGGCAGTATTGATATTATTTTCGTTTAACTGGCTGTTATAGCCTAATACTTCATCGTGTTTGCTTTGCAGCGCTACTTTCAGGCGGCCCACCACATTTTCCAGGTCTTTGATCTCTGTTTCCAGTTTTTCCAGGTTCTTGGCCCTGCCGAGTTTTTTGCCTTCGAATAATCCAACAGAGCCACCGCTGATATTGTATTTGCCGCGGTGCATGCGGCCGGATTTTTCCACCAGCAGCATCCGTTCATCGGCTATCTGGCTAAATTCCAGCCTGGTGAGGTCATCCCCGATAAATACTTTACCCAGGAGGTGATGTCCGAGTCCCCTGTACTTTTCCTCGATTTCCACTACTTCCAGCGCTGGGATGGTGCCTGCGGGCGCCAGCAGCGGCGAATAATCGGCGCGGAACTGATCCAGGATAAAGAAATTGGCTTTTCCTTTTTTGTTGCTGTCGAGCAGCTGGATGGCCTGTACCGCTTCCTGCACGTTGTTTACCACGTAGTAACTCAGGTAAGGTTCCAGCAGGTTTTCCACGCAGGTGCGGTATTCTTCTTTACAGAAAAAGATATCGCTCAGGATGGGGGCGTTATTGTTCCAATCGGGATTTTTCTTAAGGAATTTGATACTCTCGGGATAGCCTTCCAGGCTGTCGACCAACGATTTGAGCAGGTCGAACTCGTTCTTTTTGGCGTCGAGGGTACGGTTTTCGTCCACCAGCTTGTCACGCAGCCCTTCTATATCTGACTGGGTGGCGAGGATCTTACTTTTGGTTTCTTCCTGGAAACGGACCATGTTTTCCAGTTCTGTTTTGCTGCCGGTCAGTGTTTGCTGCAGCGCCTCTTTTTCTGTTTCCAGCTGGGCGATCTGCTGCTGGCGGCTGGTCTTTTCTTCCTGGAGTTGCTGCATACTGCGTTGCAGGTTCATCACGGAGGTATCGGCAACGGCTACTTTCTTTTCCGCCTCAAACTGTTGACGCTGCCAGCGTTGCTGGTCGTTGCGCAGGGTTTCGAGGGCTTGTTTCTTTTGATGGAAGCGTTCTTTCTTTTCCTCTACCATATCGCGGAGGGTGTCCAGTTCGTCTGCCATTGTTTCAAATACTTCCCCTTCTTCTTCCACCTGTTTCTCGGTAAATTCAATAGAGGTGGTCAATCCCTGCAGTTGTCCTTCCGCATTATTGAGGAAGTCGCTGATATTTTTTTCCCGCTCGCGCAGATACGTAAGTTGTTGCGTAGCGAGATTCTTATCGTTTTCTTTGGTACGGATAGTGGAAACCAGTTCATTAAAGGATTTCTGCATGGTTTGCAGTTCCCTTTCTTTTGCCACGAAATGCAGTTTATCCTGTTCCACGGCTGCTTCTGCACTGAGGATGTCTGTTTCCAGCGCCAGTTTACGGTCGCTTTCATTCTGCTGGGTATCCGACAGTTCCTTGAAAGTGACGTTAAAGCCTTCCAGGGCGGCTTTGGCAAGTTCTATACTGATTTCGCGGTATTCCTTTTTCACCTCGTAGAAGCGCTCTGCCTTACGGGCCTGGCTTTCCAGTGTTTTGAGGTTGTTATTGATTTCGAACAACAGGTCCTCAATGCGGTTCAGGTCCCCTTCTGTGGCGTCCAGTTTGGATTTAGCTTCTTTTTTCCGGGTTTTATAAATGGAGATGCCGGCCGCCTGTTCCAGCATACGGCGACGGCTGTTTTCTTTGTCTTTGATGATGTCGTCCACCATGCCCAGCTCAATAATGGCATAGGAATCGGTACTTACGCCCGTGTCCATGAACAGGTTATGGATATCCTTCAGGCGGCAGGCCACGTCATTAAGACGGTATTCACTGTCGCCGTTCTTATAAAATTTACGTGTAATCGTCACCGTGGTAAATTCGGTGGGCAGTACGTTCTTGGTATTCTCGAAAGTGAGACTAACTTCCGCCATACCGCTTGCTGAGCGGCTTTTGGAACCATTGAACACAAGTCCCGCCTGGTTATCAGACCGGAGGTTACTGATTTTGTGCTCGCCGATTACCCAGCGGATGGAGTCGATGATATTACTTTTGCCGCAACCGTTTGGCCCAATCACCCCAGTGATGCCCTCATCGAACTGCAAAACGGTTTTATCTGCAAAACTTTTAAAGCCTTTAATTTCTAGTGTTTTTAAGCGCACGTCGTACTCCGAGGTTTTTTAAGGCGTCAAAGATATAATTTTACCCGAATGAAAAGTAATTTAAGTGAGATGCAATAATATACAGTAATTATTTATACACAATCACTGCTCATTTGCCTCTGTCCGCAGCACGCAACTAAGGTCTAAACGACTGGTTATAAATATAGTAAAAAGAACAATTACAATTTAATTCATTGTTAGAAAATTACGCGAACCGGAGCGG
>NZ_DATMTE010000569.1:0-2843 GCF_035564935.1 Chitinophaga sp.
GGATCGCATATATAGGCTTCTTCTTCACGAAACTTTTCCGATTGTGTTATTAAAATCCCTGAACTCCTGGTTAATATTCCTGAAATTTTCCTCGCTTACATTAAATCCTCCATACCAGATATATTCATAGT
This sequence comes from Chitinophaga sp., assembly GCF_035564935.1. Lineage (GTDB taxonomy): Bacteria > Bacteroidota > Bacteroidia > Chitinophagales > Chitinophagaceae > Chitinophaga. The sequence continues at coordinate 132 of NZ_DATMTE010000569.1, forward strand.
CCAATGTGAGCGTGGCAAACTTTTTATAATACGGGGTGCTTCGCATACTGCGCAGGTAATCATTATTGGTTTTCTCTCTTCCCGGTACTATCAGTTCGCGGCCTGCCAGCTGGAACAAGGTATACAGGTACCACCAACGGATGGCCTGTCGCATTTCCCCTGCAGCTATCGCCGCTTTTATCTTCTCTTCATACTCCTGCACGCTGTGAAGTTCTTCTTCATGTACTTCTGTTAAACCTTCTATTAACCTGGGTTTACGGAAGAAACCAATGCCATTGCTTTTCATGAACCAATATACCAGGAAGCCCAAACCCGCCAGCAATAACAGCATTACAACAATGCGGATAGTACTGATGGCAGAAAATAAAGCCACTAAAAAACGTTGCATCCAGGAGTTGTCCGGTGGTGGTTCCGGTGGTATGTCTTTATACTGCAGCTTTTTATTTTCCTTCAGCGTTTTCACCAGTGAATCAGGTACGGTGCGCAATTCGAAGGGAGGCGCCTCTTCTTCATAATTTTCATTTGATTCAACAGCAGTTGCTTCAGCATCCGCTGCCGCATTTACGGTGGCAATGCTATCTTCTGTGATCATCGCCTGCAGCAAACTGTCGTGTTCTTCCCTGGTGCTGGGAGTTTGCCCATACTGCGCCATACTTTGCAGTGCCCCGCAAAGCAACAATAACAGCAGGCAATATTTAATCCGGTGAAAAATATTCATGTTACTGCTTTGAAAGGATAAATGGTGTTAATACTTTCCCTTCCGCACTCAATCGATATCCTTTCTTATGCAGGTAAATGGGATAAAAAATAAAATAACCCAGTATAAAGGCCAGTGAACCCAGGAGGATAAGAAGACTAACTGCCAGCGGCATCTCCGTATACCTGGTCACAAAACTTTCCAGGAAAGCCGCTACAATAAATACAGGTATCAGCGTTACCATGATCTTGATCCCGTCTTTAGCGCCTTTGCGGAGGGAATCCAGCCTCTTCCGCGTACCGGGAAACAGGATGCTTTTGCCCATAATGATACCCGCGCAACCTGCAATCACGATACTGGATATTTCCAACGTACCATGTATCCAGATCACCAGGATAGATTTCCAGCCAAGTCCGTGCGAAAAAAAGATATACTGGAAAACACCCAGCATCACACCATTGCGCAACAAGAGGTACAGTGAACCAATACCCAGGAAAATACCACCTAAATAGCAATAAAAAGATACCATGATGTTGTTGTACGCAATCCGGAAAAACATCAGTATGGGGTTACCATCTTTGTACACACCGAAAGGATCTTTATTCGCAATATTCCGCTCCGTCATATTCACATATTCATCCCCTAACACGCCACGCACAAAGGTTTCATCGTGTGCCGATGAAAATGCACCGATAATACAGAACAATAAAAAGAAGCAAAGCGTAAACAATAACAACCGGTGATGCTTGCGGAACAACAACGGTAATTCATATTTAAAAAATAACTGGAAACGTCCTACATCTTCCTTGCGGTTCTGGTAAATGCGGTGATAAATACCCGCAGCCAAACCGTTGATATAACGGGTTACTTTACTGAAGCTGTAAAAAGTTTTAGCGTAAGACAGATCATCTAGCAGTGATACAAATCTTTCCGCCATTTCATCAGGGTCGTCTGTCGGTTCCTCCTGGTATTTCTTCCAGCGCGACAAATTCTTTTTGATAAACAGCGATTCTCTCATAGTGAGTCCTTTCCCTTTTAAAATACAGATATCACCTACAGTAATGGGTTACTAATGGGGAAATACCGGCAAACATACTAAATCGTTTAACAATATATAAACAAATATGTAAATTTGAGTATGGCAGATATAAAAATACCGACTTCTTTCAATATAGACCTGGAATTTGAATCAGCAGATATCATGAAAAGATTCCTGGCCTGGCTCATCGATTTCGCCATCCGCGCCTTTTACTACCTGGTAGCGTATATGACATTGAGTTCCTTCCGCATAGAAATGGAAGGGCATATAGGCATCTTTTTCATCCTGGTGCTGCTGCCCTTGTTGTTTTATTTCCCTGCCACGGAAATAGGCATGAAAGGCCAAACACCCGGCAAAAAAATACTGAACCTGCAGGTGGTAAGTATGACGGGCAACCAGCCAAGCATCAGCCAACACCTGATAAGATGGATATTCCGTATCATAGAAACACCATTATACTTTTTCATGCTGGTGCCAGTCATCATCCCTACGGTATCTATTGTACGCACTCCTTATAACCAACGGCTGGGCGACCTGGTAGCCGGTACCATCGTGATCAGTACCAAAAGGAAAGGCAGTATTGAAGAAACCATCTTCCGCGATCTTTCCAACAGCGATTACAAACCGCAGTTCCCGCAGATCATGAAACTGTCAGACAGGGATATGAATAAAGTGAAAGACCTGCTGGACCGTGCGCTGAAGGCAAATGATGACGAGCTTGCTGGCAGGGTAGCGATGCGGGTAAAGGAAGTGCTGCATATTGAGTCGGAGCTTTCGAATACCTATTTTCTTGAAACGGTGCTGAACGATTATAATTATTATACTACTAAGGATAATTAAAAAAGGGGGGAATGGAGCCTATTTATTGCCTGATGAAAATTTACACTTTTGCTCCGAGAATAGGTCATTCCAGGAACTATCATTTCCTCTTCTGGCTTTAATGTGCTGAATATATAAACATTATCATATTTTATTA
>NZ_DATMTE010000570.1:0-1941 GCF_035564935.1 Chitinophaga sp.
GGAGATAAATAAAGAACCTGTTTAGATTTATTGCTGCTGTTAGTTTGTTTATCAAAAGGGATATGCTCCGAAAAGTATAGTCCAAATTACCTGGTACCGGGAATTGGCTGAAGCCAAAACCCGGATAGTCGGGCGCAATAAGATGATATTGGTCCGACATGGCAATCATCAGATTCTTAAAAGCTATCGATGAGGTCGGGAATCCATGTAAGAGCAATAGCGATGGATTCTTTTTATCTCCTGCCTCGCGGTAGAAGAGGTCGATGCCATCAATTTTGATGGTGCGGTTGTAGATCTGTCTTGACATACTAGTGTAAATTTGATCACTGTAAAACCTTTTTCAACAATTATACCATCAGGGAATTATGGCGGCGTGTGCTATCTGTACAATAATTAATACAATAACAAAGCCAGATCAGAGAAATTTCCGGGTCCGCTGGATATGCCGGCAACACGAACAGGGCTCGCCATAAAATGCGCTTTAACGAATACGGGCCCAACTTCGACCTGTTGCTTGACCAGGGGCTGGCAGACGAGGTGGTGCTTATCACTTACCCGGTTTTGCCTGGCCGCTGTAAGCGCTTATTATCCGACAGCATCGACGCCCGGGAACTTGCTTTTGTTGACTCGAAGACAACGCCCACCGGTTTGCTCATCAATACTTATAAGCATTTTGGAGCCCTGAAAAAATAGTTTTTCGCCGGGATGGTAAACTGAGAATAAAGGTCAATTCACAGCAACAGGAAGAAATCAGATCAGTAAGACTTCAGCGTTTTTAATATACTGGTTGTTACCCGGTATAGATCGCCGCCTGCCTGGTCGTCTTTTTCATTGGTAAGCAGTACAACGGCTGCCTGATCATTTGGATATAACGAGCAAAAACTACGGAAGCCATTAGTGCCTCCATCTATCCTGATATAATAATCCCAGGTCCTTGTTCTGCCAATTGACCATTGAAAACCGACTGCGTCCTGCTCCACATTGCCATAAATAACCCGGTGGGTGAGTTTTATCGCAGCATCTTTTTCAGCAAGCTGGTAGCTGGCATATTTCAGCATGTCGTCTATACAGGAGTGAAGCCCTCCTGCAGCAGGGAAGGAGGCCGGCACCGGCAGGGCTTTTTCGCCACTGGCGGTATAGCCATTAAGCACCGCTGCGTTTTTTGCACTTACAAATGTATTTGTCATGCGCAGGGGAGTAGTGATATAGCGTTTGATCAGAGTTTCATAATCAGCCTGGTAAATATGCTCCAGCGCATAGCCCAGTAACTGGTAGCCGGCGTTGGAGTAGGCATATTTTAGTGTTTTCAGCGTATCAGGTTTGATTTGTTGCAGCTGATCCAGGAAATAGGCTTCCGTCATTGGAACGGATATGTTATCGCCTGTAAAACTGTTTGGAAACAGGGCGGTATGACTAAGTAAATATCCCACGCGTACCGGTTCTCCGGAGGGGTAATGCAAACCGGGGAAATTTCCGGGTAGGTACTTCCGGATGTCTTCATCCAGTTTCATTTTACCTTCGCCAATTGCATGCGCTACCAGCAGGCCGGTGAATGTTTTCGTAATAGATCCTATCTCATAAATTGAGTTGGAGCGGGTTGGCTCGCCTGATGCAGGCGCTGTTTGCCCGTAGTTATAACGATAGTGGTGCTGACGGTATATTACCCCGATGGAGATACCCACCCGTCCGGGTTTGCTTAAATATAATTTTGCTGAACGGTCCACGGCAGAATCCAGCGGGGTTTTCATGGGATTGTCGTTCAACGCCTGAGCTGAACAGCCGAGGTATATCATAAAAGAGGCGATGATGATGCCGGTTCTTTTCATGTAGGGAAGTTCTCTTATGAAGATACAGCAAAAAGAGGAAGCGGGATTTAATCCACTATCGACACCGGGAAAACTTCATTGATGTGATGGGTCCCTTCCTTAATTGACACCTCGT
>NZ_DATMTE010000571.1:0-1909 GCF_035564935.1 Chitinophaga sp.
GGATAGGAAAGCTTTTGTTGTGCAGCTGCCACAATTCGGAATCAGGACCTTTAAAGTCAATAAATAGAACCTTTAAAACGATAAATCAATATGAATAAATTATATGGACTGCTATCTTGTTTTGTTATCGCGCTAATCGTGTCTTCGACATCGTGTGCTAGTCGCCGATATCATCCTGTTCCCAGTCCAGCAGACTATGTCAATCCATTTATTGGTGCCAGTACAAGTGTTGGTGCCGCAGGTACTTATCATGGTTTGGGAAAGACTTTTCCGGGGGCAACGACACCCTATGGCATGGTGCAGGTGAGCCCTAACACGATTACAGGCGGTGACAACAGCCCAGGGTATAGTTACGAGCATCGCAGTATTGAAGGTTTTGCCTTCACGCAGATGAGTGGAGTAGGCTGGTACGGCGATCTCGGAAATTTTCTGGTGATGCCTACCATCGGTAAGTTGCATACCATTGCGGGTAAGGACGATGGTAGTGTGAGAGGCTACCGTTCGCCTTACAACAAGTCCAGTGAGGTCGCTCAGGCTGGATATTATGCAGTTGATCTTGAACGGTATCATATTCGCGTGGAGGCTACCGCTGCACCACATAGCGGTATGCTTCGTTTTACCTTTCCGCAAAGTAAGGAATCACGTATTCAGATTGACCTGGCGCGTCGCGTTGGCGGCACAGCGATACAGCAATATGTCCGAAAAGTAGATGACTATAGTATTCAGGGATGGATGCGCTGTACGCCTGAGGGGGGCGGCTGGGGCGATGGCGATGGTAAGGCGGATTATACGGTTTACTTTTATGCACGCTTCGATAAACCACTAAAAAAACATGGTATCTGGTCGGCAGAAATCCCTGACGACTGGAAGCGTAAGCGTGACGATGTACAGTCCATCGCTTACCAAAATCGGTTAGCTGAAGCGAAAGTGTGGCCCGGAAAAAATGAACTGGAAGGGAAACACCTTGGCGTGTTCTCCGAATTTGAAACCCGACAGGGCGAGCAGGTCAATCTACAGGTCGGAATTTCCTTCGTCGATATGCAGGGCGCCGAAAATAATTTTAAAAAGGAAATAGCAGGCAAAAATTTCGATCGTGTCCGTCGGGAAGCGAAAGAAATGTGGGATGCACAGCTATCAAAAATCGTTGTCAACGGCGGTACAAAGGATCAAAAAACGATCTTTTATACCTCAATGTACCATACCATGATTGATCCGCGCATTTTTACGGATGTCGATGGACGTTATACGGGCGGCGACAACAGGATCCGCCATAGTGAGGGCTTTACCAAACGGACAATTTTTAGCGGCTGGGATGTCTTCCGGTCACAATTTCCGTTACAAACTTTGATCAACCCCAGCTTAGTAAATGATGAGCTCAATTCATTGATCAGTCTGGCTGATGAATCTGGAAAGGGCTATTTTGAACGCTGGGAATTATTAAATGCGTATTCTGGCTGCATGATCGGCAATCCTGCGCTATCGGTATTGGCAGATGCTTATGCGAAAGGGATACGCAATTACGATGTATCCAAAGCATTAACCTACGCGATCAATACCTCCAAACGGTTTGGCAACGATTCGTTAGGCTACACTCCGGGGGCATTGAGCATTTCGAATACGCTGGAATATGCGTATACCGACTGGTGCATAGCACAACTGGCAAAAGGATTGAACAAGACGGAAACGGAACAAGTGTATTTGGACAAAAGTCAAGCTTACCGAAAGATATTTGATCCGGAAAAAGGCTGGTTCAGACCCCGGAAAAGTGACGGGTCATGGGAGGAATGGCCCGAGAATGCACGCACTAAAGAGTGGTATGGTACCATTGAAAGTAACCCATATCAACAGGGCTGGTTTGTGCCACATGATATTCCCGGCATGATCGAGTTGATGGGTGGGAAAGAAAAAA
>NZ_DATMTE010000572.1:0-1660 GCF_035564935.1 Chitinophaga sp.
TAAAAATCAGCGTAATCAGCGTTCCAAGACAATTTAAGCAGCGCCGAAGGCGCGCGCTACAAATCGCTCATCCTGAAGTACTCCACCCCCAGTTGGTAGCCTTTCAGCCCCAGGCCGCAGATGCAGCCTATGCATTTGGGGGCGATCAGGGAGGTGTGCCGGAACTCCTCCCTGGCATACACGTTACTGATATGGATTTCCATTACCGGCGTTTTAATCCCTGCAATGGCGTCGCGGATGGCAATAGAAGTATGTGTGTAGGCGCCCGCATTCAGCAAAACGCCGTCATATGAAAAGCCCACTTCATGCAGATAGTTCACCAGCTCACCTTCCACGTTGCTCTGGAAATAAGTAAAAGTTACCGCCGGGAATTGCTTTTGCAGATACTTGAAATAGTGTTCGAAAGATTCACTGCCATAGATGCCTGTTTCCCGCTTGCCGAGCAGGTTCAGGTTAGGTCCGTTAATGATTGCTATTTGCATGATAATGGTTATAGAATGAAGGCCTAAGATAATTAATCCTCTTTATTATTGCTATCGCTGCCCCAGCGGTAAGTTTGTTGTTCCAGGCCTGCAAGGTCTATGATGCGGTCCACTACCGTAGCGGCCATTTCTTCCAGGTTGGCAGGGATACTGTAAAAGGAAGGCGTGGCCGGGCAAATGATACCGCCGGCCAGGGTAACGGCCTCCATGTTCCTGATGTGAATGAGATTGTAGGGAGTTTCCCTCACCACGCAGATCAGTTTTCTCCGCTCTTTCAGCACTACATCAGCGGCACGGGTGATCAGGTCGTTGGAAATACCGGTGGCGATGCGCCCCAGTGTGCCCATGGAACAAGGGCAAATGATCATGGTGTTAAAGCGCCCGGACCCGGAGGCAAACGGCGCATGAAAATCCTGTTGGGTATAAAAACGGAAAGGGAGTTGCTTATAATCTTCGTCTCTGAGCTCTGTTTCCCAGACGGTTTTGGCGTTTTCAGTCATCACCACGGCTACCTGGTCCAGCTGCTCCTGCGCTGTACTGAGCTTCTGCAACAACTGGCGGGCGTAGATGGAACCACTCGCCCCTGTAACTGCTACTACTATACGATGTTTCATTGGCTATGCTGTTGAATTTACAAAGCTAGCCTATTTGGGTGGTTATACGCCAGCCCGGGCAACTATTTCATCCATTACAATGCCGCCATGACTTTCATTGTAAACACATTCGCCATTACGGATCACCAGCACCTGGGGAGACTCATGCTGAACATGATATATTTCTGCAATCTTATTGGATACCGGACGATAAGCGATCAGGTCCAGGTAATAAAACGTTAACCCTTCCGGCACAGCCGACCGTTCCAATCTGGCCTTGGCCATTGAGCTGATAGAGCATCGCGTGCTGTGTTTGTAGATCACTACCGGCTGATGCGCAGATGCCGCATTGATGTCAGATAGTTGTTCCTCGCTGGTTAACGTTTTCCAATTCATTTAACATGCTTTGTTATGTTCTATCGCAGGCGACTTGGCCATGCCCTTCATAGGACAGCCCAATTTCTGATGGCTTGCGCAGGACGTTAAGAAAGCGGCAAAGATACAAACCATAGCGGTGTAGCCCAAAATTCTTACATAAGATTGCATACTGGCAGTTTTATTAATTTATGACTAAAACGAATTTTC
>NZ_DATMTE010000573.1:0-1512 GCF_035564935.1 Chitinophaga sp.
CCGCGGTAACAAATCTATTACGGGCAACAACAATGCGCTTATTGTAGTGGATGGTGTGCCCTACGATAATTCCAGTGCACAGCAGGCCAGCGGCACCACCTACAATTATGGTACAAGTGACGGGGCCGCGAATATCAATCCCGATGATATTGAATCCATTAATGTGCTCAAAGGGCCTTCGGCTGCAGCGCTTTATGGAAGCAGGGCAGCAAACGGTGCCATCCTTATTACAACGAAACAGGGCAAGGCGGGCCGGTACCAAATTGACTACAACGGCAGCGCATCCCTGGACCAGGTCAACCTGCTCAGTAAATTCCAGAATAGCTATGGCCGTGGAAATGGAGGTGTCACGGGCACCAATGTTGGCGAAAGCTGGGGCCCCCTGGGCACGACCTATAAAAATAATGTCCGTGATTTCTTTGAAAATGCGGCTACCTTCAATAACAGTGTCAGTACCTATGGCGGTACCGAAAAGGTGCAGGGCTACGTTTCCTACACCAACAATAAGATCGGCGGCATCATTCCGGGCAACGACCTCAAACGGAATAGCCTCAACCTTCGGGTCAATACGGAGCTGATCCCTAAGTTGAAAACCGATGTTAAGCTCAACTATGTCAACCAGCAGATCGACAACCGGCCCCGACTGGGTGATATGGGGATCCCCGTAGAAGCTTATGTGATGCCAAGGGATATGGATAAGGCTGAACTACAGGATTATGAAACCATCGATCCCGTCACCGGCGAGCCACAACGGAAATATTGGTCCGGGTCTGCCGTCTACGACAACCCTTATTGGAGCACCAATCGTACCTCGGTCAATGAGGTCCGGGACCGTATTACCGCCATGGGCTCGGCAACCTATCAACTGACGGATTGGTTAAATGTCATGGGACGGTTCAGTTATGATAAATACATCGATAAGACAGATGGTTCTTTCTATGCGGGTACAGTTTCCCTGGGCGATGTCCGTCCCGGCGGTAAGTATTTTGAAACACATGCGCGCTATCAGGAACGCAATTTGGATCTATTATTTAACGGAAAGAATTCAATCAGTGAAGCCGTTAAAATCAGTTACAATGTCGGCACAAGTTTTTTAAACCGGCAGTATACCAGCTTTCAGAATATGGCCAATGGGCTATCCATCCCCAATGAATTTAGCCTAAAAATGGCTACAACACCTGAATTTCTCCTGATCAATGGCTATCAGCGACGTATGAATTCAGTTTACGGAAGTGCGCAGCTGGCTTTTTTTGACAATATTTTTCTCGATATGACGGCACGAAACGACTGGACCTCGACCTTGAAGTCACCGCACAGTTACTTTTATCCTTCGGTCGGTGTATCTGCTATCTTTAACGAATGGCTCAAACTACCGGCTTGGGTCAGCTATGGGAAGCTGCGTGCCTCCTATACGCAGGTGGGTAACGACCCGGATCCTTATCTGCTCCAGCAACTGTATTCTTTTGGTCTCGGTGCCGGAAAGGGCTTTATTTCACGCTCACCAATGAAAAT
>NZ_DATMTE010000574.1:0-4521 GCF_035564935.1 Chitinophaga sp.
ACAATACCTAAATAAATCAGCATTGCCGGACAAGCTTTCACGGTTTGAAACGGTGACCAAATCCTTCCATGAAATATTGGAACGCAATTATACCACCATTAAACGCCCGGCGGCATACGCAGAAAAACTCAACATTTCCACGCATTACCTGAATGAATGTGTGAAAAATACAACCGGGCATTCTGTTTCGCATCACATACAGCAACGTGTTATTTTGGAAGCAAAACGCCTGCTGTATCATTCAGGTAAATCAGTAAAAGAGATTGCCATTGAATTGGGCTATGATGATTATCCTTATTTCTCACGGCTGTTCACCAAAGTCACAGGCATCACAGCTTTGGCTTTCCGGAACAAAAACCACGAATAGTCCAATACTTACCCTTTTTTTGCTATTGCGGCCCTTTATGAGGCAACGCACCTTTGTAGCATCATTGTTCCAGGTGTATTGGGGCGCTTTCGTATATTAAAATGTATAGAAATGGAATCATTAAGGAAGAAAAATGTCCTTATATCGGGCGCAAGTTTCGCAGGGCTTTCAACCGCTTATTGGATGAATAAAATGGGATACAACGTAACCGTAGTGGAAATTGGCAGTCACCTGAAAAAGGGCGGTACGCCTGTGGATATAAAAGAAAGTACCGTTGATATTGTAAAGCGGATGGGGCTTTTTGAGCAGATAAAAGCCAACCGGTTAAGCCTTGAATCAACGGAATTTAAGAACGCAGCAGATATTACAGAAAGTATCAGGATGCTGCGACAGCCAGGTGAAGAACAACCGGATGATGAATTTGAAATTGAACGGGATACCTTGCTGAACCTGTTATTTGATAAGGTTAAAAATGAGGTTGAATTTGTTTTTAACAACGCCATCACAGGTTTGAATGAAATAGAGGATAACATTGAAGTTACTTTTAAAGATGGCTCACATGAGGTGTACGACCTGGTGTTTGGTTGCGATGGCATACATTCGGCCGTAAGGAGCATATGGTTTGGGCATGAAACAGCATACTCCCATTTTCTTGGGCAGTATTTTTCTATCACTATCGTCAACAAACTGCTGATAAAGCAAAATACGTTGCAGTTGTATAGCGAACCCAACAAGGGTATTATGCTTAATGCATATAATAATAAAACAGATATCGTGCTCACTTTCCGTTCGGAAGAGGAAATTTCTTACAATTATCGTGATGAGGCGCAGCAAAAGAAAATAATTTTAGCACAGTTTGAAGGAGCTGGCTGGCGAACCGTGGAGTTGTTAAAAGAGGTAATGGCAGCATCAACTTTTTATTTCGATAAATTCTGCCAGGTAAAAATGCCTTCATGGACAAAAGGCCGTGTGGCGCTGGTAGGCGACGCTGGTTATTGCGCTTCGCCTGCAGCAGGCATGGGCGGCTCACTGGCAATAATAGGAGCAACAGCATTGGCAGATGCCTTTGCGAAACACGACGGTGATTATAAATCAGCGTTTAATGATTACAATAAGGAACTGCGTCCTTTTATAGACAAAGTACAGGAGGAAGCTGAGGCAACGCTGGAATACCTGCTGCCCCGAACAGAAGAAGCGATCCGCGAAAGAAACACGGGAGGGATTGGGTTTTAGAGAGTCCTCTTTTACTTTTTTAAAATAACTCTTCCCGGGTTTAATTTGAATGACCCGCTGTTGATATAACACAATGGGTAAGGCAAAATAGCTCCCTTCAATAAAAGATAAGAGAATGCCGCAGCAACTGTTAACCGCTGCTGCGGCATTTAAAAAATGGTTGGTTTAAGCATGCAGAACAGGAGTGGCTAATTCTTTTTCCGCATTTATATTTATAGTTGTAGCCTGGTGTTTCTCTCCAAAGGTAATAAAGCTCAGACCCAGGTTGAGTGCCAGCAGCCCTGCACTCATCCAGATAACATGATGAACGCCGTAACTGGCTATAATAAAGCCTCCCAGCATGGTGCCCAGCGATATGCCGATATTATAGCAGGAGGTGAGCAGGCTGTTCACAAACTCCAGCGCACTGTGTGGTACCGAACGGGTGGTACGTATATTTCCTATCAGGAAGCCTCCTGTATGAATAGCGCCCCAGAAAGAAAGGATAATGACCATCGGAATAAAGATACCGCCAAAGAAGTAAGCCAGCACCTGCACAAGAATGAGCAAAGAGAAAAATACACGGGTAGTAAGCATTACATTCCTGCTTAACGCAATGCCGGTGATCCAGTTACCCAGCACACCCATGCCGCCGAACAGGAGCAACATAATGCTCACCTGCGTGCCGCTCATGTGGGAGATCTTTTCGAGATAGGCCGCCAGGTAACCATAACTTGAAAACATACCAGCCAGCATAAGAATGGTGGAAACAAGGTTCAGCCATAACTGCGGATTCTTTAGTACATACAATTGGCTTTCATTGGTTGCTTTCCTGGTGGCCGGCATGGAGGGGACAAAAAGTAACAGCCCCATAAAAGCGACCAGGCTCACAAAGCTGGCCAGGAAAAATGAGGCCTGCCAGTTGTTGAAAAATTCAGCCGCATAAGTGGTGATCGGCACACCCATTACTGTGGCGATGCTAACCCCGGACATCACCACAGAAACTGCTTTACTGCCGGATTCCTTGAACGCTACTGCCAGTGAAATGTTCCAGAACAGCGGGTGTAAAAAAGCCGGTAAGATGCGGGCAATCATCAATACCGTAAAGTTCGGAGAGAAGGCAGAAAGCAGGTTGGATACCACAAATACAGCCAATACAAGAGACATCAGCAGCTTACGGTTTATATTGGTGGTTAGCGCGGTTATAAACGGGGACGACACTGCTACCGTTAATGCAAATGCACTTAATAACCACCCCGCCGTATCCACAGAAACATCAAATACCTTGGCCAGGTTAGGCAGCACACCTATAACGCCAAATTCGGTGGTAATAATTCCAAAGGCTCCCAGAGCCATTGCGTAGATCGACTTTTTCATCAATATATTGATTTGAATATTTGAATGTTTCGATGTATTTGTTGTAACAAATACTGCTTATACCGGGATGAAAGAACTATGCCTTTAAGGCATTAAGCCGATCAATATAATCGCCCAGCACTTTTTGGTTTAAAATGTACTTAAGATTGCGTCCCTCTTTTTCTGGTATGAGCAAATCTGCATCTACCAGCTGCTTCAGATGGTGGGAAACAGAAGGTTGGGTAAGATCCAGCATTTCGGTTATCTCTGCACAATACAAACATCCCTGCTTCTTCCTGAATTGCTGCAGGATGGTAATCCTGCTGGCATCACTCAACGCACGGGATATCTTCTCAAATTTTCTATTGTCCATATCCGGGAACAAGTTGTTGCGAATGCAAAGATAATAAAAAAAATATAGAAACATATAAATGTTTCTATGAAGAGGGATTAATTAAGTGCAGCCGGACTTAACCTCTGAAGGAAGCCCGGCTGCAGCCAAAAATTCAATAATTTATTTACTTCCGGGTATCGCCTGTGGTGTAGTAGTAGGCCCTTCCACTACCAGCTTGCCATCTTTTAAGATCTTCATCCGGTCAATAAAAACAACACGTTGGTCGCCCGTTGCCGAAGTGCGGGCATGATATACACAAAGCATCTCTTTCCCATCCGGGGAGTAGGTAATGCTGTTGTGTCCTGTTCCGGTGACGGTGCCGCCTTTCTCCACGTTTTTCTGCAATACAGGGTTATTGGCGCCTTTTACAAAAGGCCCCAGCGGGCTTTTGGAAGTGGCATATCCCACTGCATAATTCCTGCCGCCAAAGTAGTTGGCGGAGTACATCATATAATAAGTGTCTCCTTTTTTGAATGCAACGGAACCTTCCGTCCACCGGCGGTTCACTTCTTTTGAAGTAACGGAGCGGCTTTCCCATTCGGAATGCTTATCATCCATTTTAACAGGTGGGCGTAATAACAACACGGGTTCGCCGGTTACACCGCTGAAGTCGGGCTTCAGCTCAACGCCGTATACCCAGCTTTCCTCTATGGTATCAAACCATCCTTTTTGTTTGGCCCAGGTAGCCACTTCGCTTTCTACAGGATGTTTATAGCAGCAACGGGAGTAATAAAGATAACATTTACCGTTTTTATCAAAGAGTACATTCGCATCAATAACAGGATAACCGGGATCAAAAACAGGGCGGTTGCTGATGTCGGTGAATGGCCCGGTAGGGCGGTCGGCCACCGCCACACCAATGCGGAAATTTTCAAGCTCTTTATTGGGATTATCTTTCCATTGGGCGCTGTAAAACATATAAAACTTCCCTTTATACGCGTACACTTCAGGCGCCCAGTAAGCGCCGTTCCATGCGGCGGTAGAATCGCTCCAGCCACCTTTGTTGCCGGCATAATATACCTGTCCTTCATCTTTCCAGTTCACCAGGTCGGTAGAGGAATAGGCGGCAAATCCATTTTTGGCAACACCGCCGGTGCCGTACATATAGTATTTGTCGCCGGCTACATGCAGTACATAAGGATCACCGAATGCTACGGGTAAAGGGTTCTGGTAAGTGCCGCGCGACTGTGCC
>NZ_DATMTE010000575.1:0-3134 GCF_035564935.1 Chitinophaga sp.
CTTTCCAAAATGGAATTTTACAGGCCTATCAGTTTGGAAAGGAGGAATTATTGATAACGGCGGGATGGTTTGGTGTAAATACCTGAAGCAAATTAACGATACCTACGGCGTTCATACTGGCGGAGTAACATTCTGGAATGCTGATTCGGGAGATGCGTTAAGGATATCGGCCCAACCGGGAAGCGCAAATGAAATGGCTTCAAAATATTCTCATAGCAAAAATGGCGAGTTCACTTTTACACAATTATTAACCGCTTCCAAATTACAGCAACGCCATCACCTGAGCCGCTTCGTATCACAAAAGTACGATGTATTTGCTCCCTTCCAGGTAAAAAAGGGACGCGTAAAGTTAAGCCTGGCACTGCAATACATTGATTACAATAAGGAATACGCAAGAGGAACGCTTCCCGGTATTGACGCAACAGCAGTACGCGAGCTTTTAAATACAACCGGGCGGTATGGCGTGGTAGACAACAATATAGTAGGCGCAAATGGCTGGCTCACCAACTGGAAATGCCTGCATGAGCCGTTTTTTGCCCAGATCGGGCTGGCATTGAATGATCCCTGCTATACAAAAAACCTGGCGGCAACACTGGACCAGGAGAGAGATCAGGCGATGCTAAACGATGGTCGTGTTCTATCACGCTGGCATAATGTACCGGGCGATGAAATTCCCGGCACATATAATCCGCAAACGGGCTATTATGAAGCCATGTGGGGATATACCATTGACTCACAAACAGGCTATGTGATCAACACCAGTGAGCTGTTTGATCTGAACGGCGATCTGCAATGGCTGCGTGCACATCAGGCAAGCTGTGAAAAGGCGCTGGACTGGCTGATAAAACGGGATTCCAACAACAACGGGATCTATGAAATGATGAATAACGGCGTAGCGGAAAAAAAGGCAAGCGACTGGTTAGACATTGTTTGGGCAAGCTTTGAAAACGCTTTTGTAAATGCGCAATTATACGAAGCATTAACACTGTGGGCCAAATGTGAAACGGTTCTAGGCAATCATAAAATGGCTGGTCATTATTCAGCGATAGCCGCCCGTCTTAAAAGCGCATTTAATAAGCCGGTTGATGAAGGCGGCTTCTGGTCGCCGGCCAAACAGCAGTATGTATACTGGCGGGATAAAGACAATACCATTCATGGCGATAACCTGGTTACTCCTGTAAATTTTGCCGCCATTGCCTTTGGATTGTGTGACGACAAGGAACGCATAAAACTCATTCTTGATCAAATAGAACAAAGAACAACAGCAGAACACCTGTTTCACTGGCCGCTTTGCTTCGATTCGTTTAAAAGAGAAGAAGTAAGCGATGGCAACTGGCCTTTCCCTAAATATGAAAACGGGGATATATTCCCTACATGGGGATATCTTGGTGTTAACGCTTATGTGAAATATGATAAGCACATTGCGCTCAAATTCATTAATCATCTCCTTGATCAGTATAAAAAAGACGGGCTTTCCTCTCAGCGCTACAGCAGAACAACCCAGCTTGGAATGGGGGATGATATCCTGGCAGGCATCTGTACCAGCATTACAGCGCTATACAAGGATATTTACGGCCTTCGCCCAAAATGGAACAGGATGGGGCTGGAACCCAATATGCCTGAAACACTGAACGGAACAAAGTTTTCATATACGCACAGGGATACCGTTTATCATCTTGAATTGAGCGTTAATGATTATGTAATGAGCACCAATAGCTTTTCTGTAAAAAGTAACGAATCTTTTGGTGCAGATAAAAGCGGGAACATGCTTAAGTTCTACCCCGGCAATAAAGATACTGCGCAACTCCTGGTTCGTGCAGATCCGGGCAATCGCATTGACATGAAAATTACTTCCCCGAAGAATGACGTATTTGCATGGACCATTTCATCACGCGGCAACTATCAATTCACCATTAATGGATTGCAGCCAGGCTTAAAATACGAAGTGGTAACAAACAACAATATTACCCGGCTTCAGGCTAATAACAATGGCAGCATTTCCCTGAATAAACATTGTAGTACGCCTGTTAACTTTTCAATCAGGGAAACATCTCATTAAGCTCCCTTCTTCAATCGAACATAAACATATAAAACCGGGGCTCTGAGAGAACCCCGGTTTTGTACGTTTATAGGATGTATTTTAGATCAGGATTACCCGATGGCTTTATTAAATCCCCGCTGTATAAATCAGCGGGTTCTGTGCATCATCATTCAGCAGGTCTCCGACTTTCAACCTCGCTACCTGCGCATCACTTAATATATTTTTTATGCCGTTAAACCTCGCACCATCAGGCATATAAGCGCAGGTCATCGCCCTGCGGAAGCCATTGGTCATATTGGCGCCGGCGCCGTGTATTGTTAACCCATTATGAAAAGAACAACTACCCGCCTTCATGGGTGCAGCAACAGACCTCTTAGTTACAAGCTGCGGATAAACCTGGAATATTGCATCCATATTTTTCCCGATGCCCTGGTTTTCAAAACCGGTTTCATGATAAGATCCGGGAATAAAATACAGGCAACCGTTTTCATGTGTAGCGTCGTCTAAAGCCACCCATATTGATAGCGCCCGCTTATCGGTGAACGACCAGAAAGGCGTATCGAGGTGCCATGAGGTAGGATTGGCCCAGGGACGTTTTATAAGCACCTGGTCATGCCATATCCGGGTACCCTCCCATCCTGCTAATTCTGCGGCCATTTTGCCCAATCTCTCGTCAAACATAATCTGCCTTGCCGCATCGTTTGTTTGCCAAATATTAATCATCTGGTCAAACACCTTTCCAAAATATTCACTTTCCTTATTGATCCCGTCGTCTTCGCCCATTTTTTTATCACTACCGGGCATTTTCCGGCCATCTCTCTGTTCAACAGCCTCCGTAATAACCTGTCGCCAATGGGAAAGTTCTTCCTGGTTAAGAAAGTCTTCAATTAATAAAAATCCATCTTCCCGATAAGATTGAATCTGCTTTTGCGTGAGTAACGTGTTCATATATCTGCAACTTTTTTTGAAAAATATCAGGCGTACCAGGCAAATACCTGTAAGCCCCCAGTAGTATTATTTTGCCTGTATTAACTTCACCGGGCCTAACAAACCAGCGTCATATTTATTAAAATCGGGCACACCTACCCAGCCC
>NZ_DATMTE010000576.1:0-1938 GCF_035564935.1 Chitinophaga sp.
TTACTTCATACAGGTCGTTCCGGATATCTTTTTTAGTTTGTACGCTTCCAAAGGCATGTAATTCCTTCAACAATACAAGATCCACATCGGCGATCACCACCATCTCGGTGTTGGGGGTTGATTCAGCTTTGATGCCGGTTACAGGGAAAGCGAAATCGGAGGGTGTAAATACGCATGACTGTGCATACTGCAGGTCCATATTATTTACCTTGGGCAAATTCCCGATACAGCCCGCAATGGCAACATAGCACTCATTTTCAACGGCCCTTGCCTGTGCGCAGAACCTGACACGGTTATAGGCATGCTGGGTATCGGTCATAAAAGGCACAAACAGGATCTGCATGCCTTCCTCGGCCAGGATACGCGACGGCTCCGGAAATTCTACATCGTAGCAGATCTGGATGCCGATTTTACCGCAGTCGGTGTCAAACACTTTGATATCGCTTCCGCCTTTAATACCCCAGGCGGCTACCTCACCGGGTGTGGGATGGATTTTAATGTATTGCTCGTAAGTGCCATCCCGGCGGCAGAGATAAGAAATATTATACAGCCCCTCGTCTATTACAATGGGCATGCTTCCGGAAATGATATTTACATTATAAGCCACTGCATGCTGCTGGAATATTTCCCGCAGCTGTTCGGTGTACTGGGCTACTCCCCGGATGGCGCCCGCAGGGTCCATCTGGTTAAATTCTCCCATCAGCGGGGAGTTAAACAATTCTGGGAACACCACGAAGTCGGACCCGTAGTCGCTTACCGCATCAATAAAATATTCCACCTGCTGCAGGAAGCCGTCCAGGCCGCCGTAGTCGCGCATCTGCCATTGCACCAGGCCAATGCGCACGGTGGATTTATTGTACCGGATCGTATCAAGGTCCTTTTCATAATAGATATTGAACCATTGCAGCAGAGTGGCAAAGCCTTTGGAGGCTTCATCATTAGGAA
Organism: Chitinophaga sp.; assembly: GCF_035564935.1. Taxonomy (GTDB): domain Bacteria; phylum Bacteroidota; class Bacteroidia; order Chitinophagales; family Chitinophagaceae; genus Chitinophaga. Next base: position 946 of record NZ_DATMTE010000576.1, read on the forward strand.
GATAGTTCCGGAGGATCTTCTTTACGGTAAAGTCGTTCGAGAACTGGAACGTTAATGTAGGATCATAAATTTCCCGGTCCTGTACCTTTTCAATATATTCCCTTGGCGACATCTTGTCGGCGTACTTTTCAAAATTGGGGATCCGGCCGCCGGCCACAATACCCTGGAGATTCAGCTGTTCGCAAAGATTTTTACGGGCGTCGTACAGGCGGCGGGCCAGTCGCTTCCCCCGATAATCGGGATGTACAAAAACCTCGATGCCGTACAACGTATCTCCCTTGGGGTTATGTGTATTAAAGGTATAGTAACCGGTGATCTGTTCATAGGTGTGGCTGTCGCCAAATTTCTCATAATCAACTATGATCGCCAACGCGCATCCTACTACTTTATCATTCACCGTAACCGCTATCTGCCCTTCCGGGAAAAGCTTGATCAGCCGTTGTATGGTAGGTTCCCGCCAGTAATTGCCAGCCATATCGGCATAAGCCGATACCATAGACTCCTTAAGATCAAGGTAATCTTCCACGGTTAAATTTCTTATTTCTACTGTTTCTGACATAACCTGTTTTTCTGTTTTAAAAGACGATTGCTATCGTAATACTTCAATAATATCGAATTTTTTATTTACTTTGCATTTAAAGTTAGAAACTTCATATTTAACCATCCCCAACGGCAAACCTGCACATTTAATTCAATAAACCGTATACATCAATTACACCTTTGCTACCGTGCCGTTAATTCAAAACAGAGATATAGTTGTAATCGGGCTGCAACAATGGTATACTTCTATTGGAAGTAACTGTAAAAATATTGCGCTGGAATTTGCCCGGCACAACCGGGTATTATATATTAATTCACCGCTGGACCGGAATACCCTTATTTCCGGGAAAGACGATCCACATGTGCAATACCAGCTGGATGCTATCAGCAAAAAAGTACCGGCTATAGTTCCAATAGGCAACAACCTGTGGAACTACTACCCTTCCGCGGTAC
>NZ_DATMTE010000577.1:0-2997 GCF_035564935.1 Chitinophaga sp.
TGGTTTTAAAACACCCGTGCCGTTTTTTTTCCGTTTCCTTAGAAAAACCAAAACAAAGTGGAAAGATCAAAAAATGAATTTAATCTGAATCGCAACATGAAGGTGCATAATTTTAACGCAGGTCCTTCTGTATTACCCAACGAGGTATTGTACAAGGCCAGTAAAGCTCTGATCGACTTCGAGGGGTCGGGGATGTCTATACTGGAAATTGGCCACAGAACACAACCGTTTGTAGCGGTAATGGACGAGGCGCGTAACCTGGTGAGGGAACTGATGCAGCTTGATGACGACTTTGAAGTACTCTTTTTACATGGCGGCGCTACCACGCAGTTTATGCAGGTGCCGATGAACCTGCTGGAAAGCAGCGATTCCGCCGCTTATGTGGATACAGGAGTATGGTCTAACAAGGCTATCAAAGAAGCAAAATTGTTTGGCTTCGCCGACGTTGTGGCGAGCTCCAAAGAAAGCAACTACAATCACATTCCCAAACAGTTTACCATCCCGCCACAGGCAAGCTATTTACACATTACCACCAACAATACCATTTATGGTACGCAGTGGCAAATGACACCTGTTACCGACGTACCCCTGGTAGCAGACATGAGCAGCGACATCATGAGCCGCAGCATGGACTTTAACAAGTACTCGCTGATCTATGCCGGTGTACAGAAAAATATGGGCGCCGCAGGCGCTACCATGGTAGCTGTACGCAAAAGCATACTGGGCAAGGTAACGCGCAAAATACCGGCTATACTGGACTACAGGAACCATATTGAAAATGGTTCCATGCTCAACACCCCTCCCGTTTTTGCCGTATACATTTCCATGCTCACCCTCCGGTGGCTTAAAGACCAGGGAGGTATTCCCGCCATTGAAAAGATCAATGAGAAAAAAGCCGCATTGCTCTACGACGAAATCGATCACAACCCGCTGTTCCGCGGCACTGTTGTGAAAGAAGACCGTAGTAAAATGAATGCCTGCTTTATCATGGATAAACCGGAAATGGAGGAAGAATTCCTGAAATTCTGCAAAAAAGAAGATATTGTTGGTATCAAAGGTCACCGTCTCTCAGGCGGGTTCCGCGTATCTATGTATAATGCATTGCCATATGAAAGCGTGGAAGTAATGGTGGAAGCCATGAAATACTTCTCCCTGAAAAAGGCATAAAAAAATATCCTGAACGTAATACGGAGTTGCAGATACATCCCTGTCTGCAACTCCGTATTTTTTTTATCATTACATTTACTACTCACACATATCTACATCATGGCTATTATCAAACCCTTTAACGGATTAAGGCCTGCAGCAGATCTGGCAGCAAAAGTAGCTGCAAGGCCGTACGACGTACTCAGCTCGGAAGAAGCCAAAACAGCGGCATCCGGTAACCCTTATTCATATTATCATGTTTCAAAATCTGAAATAGATTTACCGGAAGGAACTGATCCCCACAGCCAGGCTGTATATGATAAAGCCGCGGAAAACCTGCACCGGCTGGTACAGGAAGGCACCCTTTTCCTGGAACCGCAGGCTGCCTATTATATCTATAAACTGGTGATGAACAGCCGCGCACAAACCGGCCTGGTATGCGTTTCCGCTATATCAGATTATAATAACGGCATCATCAAAAAACATGAGTTTACCCGGCCTGATAAAGAACTGGATCGCATCAATCATATCAAAACCACCAAAGCGCAAACAGGCAACGTATTCCTTGCCTATAACGATGTACCTGAGGTTAACGCATTGATAGACCACTGGCAGGAACATAATAAACCTGTATATGACTTCACCGCGGAAGACGGCATCCGGCATACCATATGGGTGATCAATACACCTGCCGCCATCCAGGACATCACTACCCTTTTCGCCGAAAAAGTGCCATGCACTTACATTGCCGATGGCCATCACCGCGCCGCCTCTGCCAGCCTGGTACAGGCCGCGTTTGAAAAAGAAGGAAAGATCACTTCCGTAGATAATCCCGTAAATTATTTTCTCACTACCATTTTCCCCGCCAGCCAATTGGCTATCCTGGACTATAACCGTGTAGTGAAAGATCTCAACGGACTCAGTAAGGAAGCCCTGCTTTCCCGGCTGGATTATGACTTCACTGTGGAAGAGATCGGGCACCTGCCCCAACAACCCTCCATGCTGCACGAATTTAGCATGTACCTGGATGGGAAATGGTACCGCCTGGTGGCAAAAGAAGGCACCTACACCACCGATCCGATAGGCATCCTCGATGTAACTATTCTTTCCAATAATGTACTTGACAAACTGTTGGGCATCAAAGACCAGCGTACCGATAAACGCATCGACTTTGTAGGCGGCATCCGCGGCCTGGAAGAACTGGTGAAACGGGTAGACAGTGGCGAAATGAAAGTGGCATTTGCCCTTTACCCTGTCACCATACAGCAACTGTTCGATATTGCCGACAGCGGAAATGTGATGCCCCCGAAAAGCACCTGGTTTGAACCAAAGCTGCGCGACGGGTTGATTACACATATTATTTAAATATGATATACCATTCCCCGGCGATTCAACCCGCCGGGGAAACTTATTTCACCCTCCCATACCTGAATCATGAAAACATCCGACCCTACCCGTTCCATTTTTGATGATGATCCTTTACTGGCAGAAAAGAAAAAGTTTTATCCAACATTAGGCCCCGCATGGCTGATACCGGTTTATAGCATGGTGATGTTCATTGCATACTATGCGGTGGCTTCTGTTGCCTATCCCGACCTTGTGAAGGACAAAGTACAGAACAGTATATTGGCAATACCACTCTATTGCAGCCTGCTGCTGGCTATCCTGGCTTATAGTTACAGCAGGAAAAAGAAGGAGGAGCCGGATTACAACCTGCCCTTTGCAATGCCTTCCGCAACTGTATTGCTCACCGGCCCTTTCCTGATGTTTTCTCTTTATATATTTTCTTTTGGCGTTCAGGAATGGATCCACCTAAGCGCATTGAAGGAATGGGACAGCGTTTTCCTGCTG
>NZ_DATMTE010000578.1:0-1644 GCF_035564935.1 Chitinophaga sp.
CTGGAACGGGGGCCTTCCAGGAAATATTTTTCTTCATTACCTGGTAATTCCAGCGACCTGTCAGCTAAATGCTGGTTTGTATCTATTGCTTCCATAATAAAATATTGAGCCGTTAATTTCGGATTCTCTTCTTTCCCGGAATGTGACTGCAATCATATTATAGGATGATCTTTCTCATTGGCTACCGGCAATACTAATAGTAACCTTGTAATGACTAAAGCACTTTTTTATGCAGATATATATTAGTGAAGAGGCTGTAATAAAGGAAATCCAGGAAAAGTTCCATACACTGTATGCGTACCTGAAACTGGAATTTTACAGGAAGCCTCATCTGAAAGGAGAATACTCATCTGAAGAAGATAAAATATCGCCGGATACACCCATTGAGAATATCAGGATGCGAAACAGCTCGGGGTGGATAGATATCAGCTATTACAGAACAGCGGCAGCAATAGAACATGACTTCAGTTACATTTTTGGATTAAATGCACAAGTACTCCGCAAAGCAGGAACATTATGGCTGGAAACCATTGACACGGATAACTGGACGCTGGAGGAACTGAATAATGCCGGCAGATCGTCCAATCGCCATAGTCTGAAGTTCCCGGAGGAACGGAATGACGATTAATGCGCTTAGTGTTATAATACAATAACCTTCAGCATTACATTTATGAAACTGGTACTGAAATTTGTAAATGGAATTTTTATTGCCACTGTTTTTTTGTGGATAGGCGTGTTAATGTTATATGTGTTTACTTCCGTAGACTTATTGTCTATTGAACAAACAGAAAGCCTGAAACGAACAGGACATCCACATAAAACTATTGTTTCTTCCAATGACGATTTTTCCAGTGAGAGCAATAAACCAGGAATTACCGATACTGCCAGGTATCATGCAATCCTGTTGCGCCTGGTACACAACAAGCCATCTGCCAGGTGGCCTGTAAGCAGTGATTACCCATTGCCCGGCGCACTATTGCCTTATAACCGGATTATTGCATTTTATGGCAATCTATATTCCACCCGCATGGGAGTACTGGGAGCTTTGCCCCCGGATGAAGTATTAAGCAAACTTGAAATAGAAGCAGCTAAATGGAGGCAGGCGGATACCTGTATCCCCGTTGTGCCGGCCCTACATTATATAGCCGTTACAGCGCAAAGGGCCCCGGGAAAGGACCGGAAATACAGGTTACACATGCCGGCTTCCGAAATTGATAAAGTATTTTCAATGGCAGAGAAAGCGCATGCAATTGTTTTCCTGGATGTTCAACCAGGACAGAGTTCTCTCCGGGAAGAGTTGCCATTATTGGAAAAATACCTGCTGCGGCCGGATGTACACCTGGGCATTGATCCGGAATATTCCATGAAAAACGGGGGTGTTCCATGTACTTCCATAGGCACCCTCGACGCGGAAGATATTAATTATGCCATATCCTGGTTATCCGCCCTGGTACAACAGTATAAGCTGCCGCCAAAAATTCTTGTAATACACCGGTTTACACAGGGAATGGTTACAAATTACCGGAACATACGCATAACTCCCCAGGTGCAATTCGTAATGAATATGGATGGTTTTGGCGGTGTGGCAAAAAAGATAGATTCCTATAGAAGCTGGGTAGCCGGGCAGCCCGTGCAATTTACCGG
>NZ_DATMTE010000579.1:0-2028 GCF_035564935.1 Chitinophaga sp.
TTTTCATTTTTGGCGGACAGAAAATCCCTTACCCATCCCGCTATGAGAGCGGGACAGGCACAGGTTGGTTTTCCGTAAGAAATTCCTTCGGTGGGCCACGCTTGCCAAACACTTCAATCGTTATCAATGTGCCGGTTTTACAACAGGGGCATTTCCTGAGTAAAGTTTTTGTTTTTGTCTCTGGCCTTTTTACTTTCAATTCGCTTTGCAATGCCTGCAATTTTCCACGCTTCCAGGTGCTGCTCAGAATGCCGTAATACCTGATGCGCACAAAGCGCAAAGGCAGTATGTGCTGTGCAAAGCGGCGGATAAATTCTCTGTGGGTTAAAGACATCGTCTTATTTTTTCCACTCTCACGGTAATCCTTATACGTAAATGAAACACCCGTATCCGTCACCTGTTGCAAACGGTGATTGCTGATCGCCACTTTGTGCGTGTATCTTCCCAGGTATTCTATCACCTGCACAGGGCCGCCAAAGGGCCGTTTGGCATACACTACCCAATCGCTTTGAAACAGACTTTCCAATAGCGCTTTATCCTCAATACCATTCTCTCTCAACTGTTGTACATACTTTGCCCGGAACACTTTGCTTAAGGCTTTTACCGAAAACAAATATTTATTACTGCGAATCTGCTTTTGCCATTTACCATTCTTGTCTATGCCACCACCGGGCACAATGCAATGCAGGTGCGGATGAAGCGACAGGTTCTGCCCCCAGGTGTGCAATACAGCAATCATTCCCAGGTGGATGTTTTTGTTGTTTCCAAACTGCCGGATCGTTTGCCATACACTTTTGAACAGTGCATCATAGATCAATGCCGGATGGTGCAAGGCATGAGCATTGAGCTGCTGCGGCAATGTGAACACCACATGATAGTAAGTGCAGGGCAATAAATCCTGTTCTCTTTGCTGTATCCACTCCTGGCGTTTATGTCCCTGGCATTTAGGACAATGACGGTTTCTGCAGCTATTATAGCTGATGCTGATATGGCCACAGGTATCGCAGGCATCTACGTGGCCCCCGAGCATAGGTGTCCTGCACATCTCTATGGCGCGAAGTGTCCTCAACTGATGCGTGTTCAATCCCATCTGTTCTCTTTGGCTGCCCAGCCTTTGCAACACATCGGCTACTTCACAGGCGGGGCGCATCGGGCAAAGAGGCTGTCTAAGGGGCTGAACATTTTACGGTCATCCAACTGGCAGACGTGCAGGTATTCCATCGTCGTTTCTATGTTGGCATGGCCCATGAGTTCTTTGAGCGTTACGATGTTCATGCCTTCTTCCAGCAGGTGACAGGCATAGGTATGACGCAGCGTATGCACGCTTACTTCTTTGGTGATGCCCGCATCTTTGGCAATGCGGTTCACGGCCCACTGTACGCCCCGCTGGCTGTAGCGGCTATCAAAATCACCGCCCGCACGCTCACCGGGTTTACCATTGAACAGCCACTCTGCCGGCCGTTCGGCAGAAATATATTTTTTTAACCCGCGGATCAGGTGGTCAGATAAGGGAACATAGCGATCCTTGCGGCCTTTGCTCTGAACGACATGCAACATCTTACGATCAAAATCCAGGTCTTTTAGTCTTACACTTCTTACTTCCATGCACCTGAGTCCGCATCCATACAACAAGCCAATGAGTATTTTGTGTTTGAGCAGCGCGGCAGTCTTAAGCATACGCCACACTTCGGCTTTGCTGAGTACGGTAGGTAATTTTTTTTCTCTTTTGATGGAAGGAAGATGAAGATGACTGTAAGGAAGCCCTTCACCTTTGAGCATAAAGCGAAGGCCGTAAACGGTGTGTTTGAAGTATGTCTGCGAAGGTGTTTTGCTTCGCTGTTGCAACTCGTAGAGATAATCTTTGATTTGTTCTTCGTCCAGTTCTGTAGGCAGGCAGCCAAAATGAAGCGCCATGGCTGCAATATGGCGGCTGTAGTTGTCAAAGGTGCGCCTGCTTCTGCCGAGGATGGAAATATTGCGCTCAAAACGTTGAAGTAATTGAGTAAATCCATTAACTTCACGGCAGGC
>NZ_DATMTE010000580.1:0-3257 GCF_035564935.1 Chitinophaga sp.
GAAGCAATGGAAGAACTTACTCTTGGTGTTGGCTCCCGGGTACAGCATGCACACTTTGGTCCGGGTGTTATTGTGGCGGTTAAATATGCCCAGTACCGTGTTACATTTATGGATCATGGTATTAAGATGATCGATAAAACAGACCCTTTGTTTGAAGTACTGGTGGCCGAAAATGCTACCCAGGAAGTGGAAACGGCTTCTGATGTGGAAACCTCGCTGCTAAAGATCCTGCGTCTTTGGGGAGGGATCTCGGAAGTAGTGCCGCTGGGCGATCGCTGGAGAGGCGGTCAGCTGATCCTTCAACCCGGAGATACCTCGCTGAAAGCAAAAGAGTTACCCATTGATACTTTCTTTCACAAAATAGTAATGTTGCGCGACCGTCTTCGCGTACTGGAACAAAACATCAACAGCCATAAAGTGCTCACTGATGAAGAAAAAGTGAACATGCAGCAATATATTACGCGCATCTATGGTTCCCTTACTACTTTCAATGTGTTGTTCAGGGATAAGGAGCATTGGTTCACCGGTGAAAAAAGCGGTAACGATTAATGAGCATCTATATGATAGATCTGCTCCAGCTCCCACCGGTAGGCTTCGGGGAAATGATTGATAAAAATATTCTTTCCATCGAACGGGAATTTTTCATCGTAACCTTTCACCGGGTATAAGATCACAGGAGTGCCTGCCGGGGTGTAATTGTGACTGGTCACAAAATCCGGTCGCTGATATTCCGGCAGCAGCTTTTTTACCCGCTTGTAAGCCATGCCACCCAGTATCCGTTGCATACGCCTGGAAGCCTTTTTGGCGGGGCGGTCTAGCCGGCCGTACATATAGCCCAATGCGCTCCGCAGCGGCCATTTCTGCTTCTTTAATGTGCCTTTGATATTGGTAAAAGGACTCACCGTATTGAAGTCGCGGGTTGTTTGCAGCGAGAAAGGGGTTTCCGGTACCCAGTCGCGCGTATTTACCACGCGTAGTCCCCATCCGTCGCGGCAAATGAAATCGAAGTCGTATGCATAATACAGGTTGCCAGGTTTGGGCGCTGCACTGGCATATGTTTTAAAAACGATATCCTTCGGTAAACCGGCAGTATATTGAAAGTAAGAACGCATCAAGAGCGCAATAACACCACCCTGGCTATGTCCGAAGATGATAAATTCGTGTATCCCTTCCTGGTAGTACGCATTGATTTTCCGGATCATTTCAGGTCCCATGGAAGCCACTGCCAGCATCCATCCCGCATGTACGTAAGCCCTGGGATCTTCCGCCACTTTATAGGGTACAGCAGTGCTGTCGTTTAGTTTCACCGTGCCCTGTGCGGGTATCATGCCGGCATAAAAATTTTCCAGCCACGAAGCCGCCGTACCATTGGTACCGCGGATCACGATAATACCAACATTATCCTTTCTTTTCCACAGGTCCCAGCGGTTCACCAGTCCCGATTCAGCAGAGCGGTATACCAGTTCGCAGTCCCGCGGCGGTGTGCTTTTTACCCTGGTCCACGGGGAATCCCTGGAACGCTCGGCCAGCTTCAGTAATTCACCGTATTCTACTGCATTGAAGTTAGGCGACAGGCGCTGTGCAAAACAATGATATCTTATTAAAAATAAAATTAGAAAACAGAACAGTGAAACACGAAACCCCATAGAAAATAACAAATTATAAATGACCAATGGCAAACGAATAGTAACAAAAGTGCCGCACTTTAAAATAAACTAAAACAATTAAGATGACTCCGTTGTTCTAAATGCGTTTAACTTTCAGCCTAAATTACTTTAAATATGGCAAAGAGAATTGAGCATGATTTTCTTGGAGAAAAAGAAATCCCTCATGATGTATACTATGGCATTCAAACGCTTCGTGCAATCGAAAATTTTCATATTACCGGTATTCCCCTGAAAGTGGAACCCTTGTTTGTACAGGCCCTGGGCTATGTTAAAAAAGGCGCCGCCATGGCTAACCGCGACCTTGGCGTACTCGATAAAAATATAGCGGAATACATTATTAAGGCATCCGACCGTGTGATTGCCGGAGAATTTAACGACCAGTTCCTCAGTGATCTGATACAGGGCGGGGCAGGCACTTCGGTAAATATGAATGCCAACGAAGTAATTGCCAATGTGGCGCTGGAAATGATGGGTAAAGAAAAAGGACAGTATGAATACTGCCATCCCAATAATCATGTAAACTGCTCACAATCCACTAATGATGCTTATCCTACCGCCTTCCGTATTGCATTGATCAATAAGCTCACCGGGTATAAAACCACCCTGGGCGACCTGGCAGACGCTTTCCAGGCGAAAGGAGAGGAGTTTAAAAACGTACTGAAAATGGGTCGCACCCAGCTGCAGGATGCGGTGCCTATGAGTATGGGCGATGAGTTCAAAGCTTTTGCTACCAATATTAACGAAGAATTGTCGAGGGTAGAAGAAAGCAAGCGGCTTATCTCCGAAATCAATATGGGTGCTACCGCTATAGGCACAGGTGTGAATACTCCCAAAGGCTATTCAGAACTGGTTACCAAACATCTTGCAGCCATTACGGGGCTGGACCTGGTACTGGCAGCCGATCTTATCGAAGCCACTGTAGATACCGGCGCCTATGTGCAGCTATCCGGTGTGCTGAAACGTACTGCCGTAAAGATCTCTAAAATATGTAATGATCTCCGGCTGCTTTCCTCCGGCCCACGTACAGGGCTAAACGAAATTAACCTGCCGCCCATGCAGCCGGGATCGTCCATTATGCCGGGCAAGGTAAACCCGGTGATCCCCGAAGTAGTGAACCAAACGGCATTCTATGTAATTGGCGCCGATCTGATGGTAACAATGGCAGCGGAAGCAGGACAGCTGCAACTCAATGTGATGGAGCCTACCATTGCCTTTGCCCTGTTCACTGCTATTACCTATATGAATAATGCATGCAAAACGCTGAAAGATAAATGTGTGGTGGGCATCACCGCTAATGCCGACCGCACAAGGGACATGGTAATGCATAGCATCGGCATCGTAACCCAGCTTAACCCTATCATCGGTTATGAAAAATGCTCCGCTATTGCAAGGGAAGCATTGGAAACAGGTAAGTCGGTACACGACCTGGCAGTAAAAGAAAAGAAGTGGGTGACACAGGAAAAGTGGGATGAAATTTTTACGTTTGATAATCTCATAAGACCGCAGTTTATACAGTAGCGGGTTTTGTCTTGGAACACTGATTTTGATGATTTCGCTGATTACGCTGATTTGATTTTGTAATGATTTGGG
>NZ_DATMTE010000581.1:0-2891 GCF_035564935.1 Chitinophaga sp.
GGCACCGGTAAAACGGCGGCTTTTGCCATCCCTATCCTGCACCGCCTGCAACAGCAGGACCGCCGGTACCGGAAAGGGAAATACGAAGTGAAATGCCTTATAATGGTGCCTACCCGGGAGCTCGCTATCCAGATCGCGGAAGTTTTCCAGTCCATCGCCCAATATACCGACCTTACCATTTTGGCCCTCGTAGGCGGCGTAGACCAGGGCCCCCAGATCAAAGTACTGGAAAAAGGCGTGGATGTACTCATTGCCACCCCCGGCCGTATGTTCGACCAGATCAACCAGGGACATATTGATCTCAGCCAGGTACAGATCCTCGTGCTCGATGAGGCCGATCATATGCTGGACCTGGGCTTTATCCGGGATATCCGCGATGTGATCAAACATATTCCCCGCGAACATCAGACCCTCTTCTTCTCCGCTACCCTGAACAAAGACATTAAGGACCTGGCATATTCCGTAGTAAATAATCCTATCCGCATACAAATATCTCCCAAAGATCCCGTTGCTAAAAACGTAAGCCATGCGGTAGCTTTTGTAGAAATGGATGATAAACGTTTCTTCCTCGAAAGACTGATCAAAGAGTTCCCTGAAAGTAAGATCCTCGTATTTGTACGTACCAAGGTGCGCGCAGAACGCGTAATGGCAGCTATGGAGCGTATCGGCATCAAATCCCTTACCATGCACGGCGGCAAAGACCAGGGCGACCGGCTGGATGTAATGGCGGAGTTCAAAAAGGGCGATATCAAAGTACTTATTACTACAGATGTAAATGCACGCGGTATTGATATCCCCAACGTTGATTATGTTGTGAATTACGACTTGCCTGATGTACCTGAAAATTACGTGCACCGTGTAGGCCGTACCGGCCGCGGCGTACAGAAAGGACAGGCGGTTTCTTTCTGCAGTACAGAAGAAAAACCTATCCTGGATGAGATCCAGAAGTTCCTCGGTAAAGACATTACCGAAATGAAGATCAATAAAGATGATTACCGGGAAACCATCAGCTTCTCCGAAGATATCCCCAACGATAACTGGCAGTTATTGCTGGATGAACATAACAGGGAAATGGAGCAGCTGCAGAAGAAAGTGAAGAAGAGAGCGGCTGCCAATGTGAAGAAGAAAGCAAAGAAGAAATAAGCAAAATACGGTCCCGGCTTACACCGGGACCGCTCTCAAACACACTATCTATCTAAATCCCTAACTACTGTTTTACTGCCTCTACGTTCACAGTGATGTCAACAGTAGGTGCTACTGCCCATACGCCGGAAGGTAATTTGTCTGCATATTTTACGCCGTAATCAAGACGGTTAATGGTAGTTTTTGCGGTGAAGCCGGCTCTTCTCAGGCCCCATGGATCTTTAATTACACCGTTATAAGTAACGTTGAAGGTTACACGTTTTGTAGTGTTGCGGATAGTAAGGTCTGCTAACAATATATATTTATCTCCTGACACTTTCTTCAAAGACACGCTTTTCAATGTAATAGAGGGGTATTCAGCTACGTTAAAGAAGTCGTCTGTTTTCAGGTGCCCGTCGCGCTGGTCAACGCCGGTAGAAATGCTGGAAGCATCTACGGTGAAGTCAACTTTCGCGTTCTGGAAGTTAGTACTGTCGGTAGTTTCAATGGTGCCATTGAATTTGGTGAAGTGACCCTGAACATAGCTCAAGCCCAGGTGCTTCACGCCAAAGATGATGCTGGTATGCGCGGGGTCGGCGTTCCATTTTACCTGTGCAAAGGTAGCGATGCTGGCCAGTACCAGGAGGGTGGTGAAAAAGAAACCTTTTTTCATGATTGTTTTTTTATTGAATTTAGTTAATTGTTTATTTAGAAAGCTGGCGGTCCGCTGACCAGCGTCCGGCGCCTTTGATGATCAGGGCTATGTTGATGCCGATTACCAGTAAATGATATTCAAAGCCTTCCCCCGGTTGTGTTCCGCCCCAGTTCATAAAAAAGCCGTTGGCAGAATGAATGTTCATGGCTACCAGCATGATTACAGTTAGCATAGCTGCCCATATCCTGGTAGTAAATCCGAAAAGGAGCAGCAGGGAACCGATGCTTTCGGTAAAAATGACCAGAAATGCAAGGATAGCCGGGGTGCCCTGTGAAGTAAAGTAACTCATGGTGGCTTTGAATCCATATCCTCCGAACATACCGAGTAATTTCTGGGCGCCGTGCGGCAACATCACCAGTGCCACGGTAATGCGGATAATAAAGGAAACGAGATTATCGTCTGTACGAAGTATTCTTTTGAACATAAGGGTATATTTATTAGCGTTTGTACTTTTATTGTATATACAAGTGTTAAGGCAAAAAAAATCAGTCGCGAAGCTTATCCAGTAATTCGTTAATGGTATTCACTTCCGCTACCGTAAGCTTCTTTGTTAGTTCCAGGTGATTTTTCTCCATTACGGGATCCAGTTCCTTTAACAGGGCCTGTCCTTTTTCGGTGATCTCAATTTCCACTTTCCGGCGGTTACTGTCGCACTGCTTACGGGTCAGTAACCCTTTTTGGCGCAGCTTTTCCACCAGGCGGGTGGCGTTGCTCATCCTGTCCATCATCCGTTCCTGGATATCCAGCAGGTTTAACGGCCTTGGGCTGCTTCCGCGAAGTATCCGTAATACATTGAATTGCTGGCTGGACAGGTCGTATTGCTTCAGCACCTGCGATGTCCATACTTCCAGCCAGTTACCGGTAAATATGATATTCAGCATGGCTCTCTGGTATTCATCCTTAAATCTGGTCTGCTTCAGTTCCTCTTCCAGTTTCATAGTTACAATTACAACTGTTGTTTATACAACAAAGGTAAGTGTATTTTTGATACCGCCAAATTTTTTGTCCGCCTTCGGCGGGGAAATTGTCTTGGAACACTGATTACGCTGATTTT
>NZ_DATMTE010000582.1:0-1524 GCF_035564935.1 Chitinophaga sp.
CCGCCCGGCGGCGGATTAAAAGGGAATCCGGTGTAAGACCGGAGCTATCCCCGTAGCTGTAAGCCTGCATTTATCAACAGATAAATTGTTTTTCCGGATGTACTCCATACCACTGTTTGCCAATACGGCAAATGGGAAGGTCCCGGGAAAGCAGGTAAGACAGAAGACCTGCCTTTTGCAACTGATCATTCAACGCTTTCGGGTGAAATGCCATGAATGTAGGCCTACCAGGCATTTATGCGCTGTTATTTTTTTTCGTTTAGCCTTTGGCGTGGCGCCGGGAGGGTAACCGGTATTATGATCATTTTTCCAGGTTTTTTACCCCGGAAAAGAGCATTGTATTTTCTTAACAAAACAATAGATATGAAAAAACAGTTATTATCCTTTCTGTCTGCAGCCATGATGCTGTTTGTTGCCTCCTGTCAAAAAGATGACGCATTACAACCCCTCGGATCCCAGCGTACCAATGAAGCCGGCACCGGCGGTATTACGGCCCCGCTGATTGCGGGCAAGTATGGCAACGGGTTCTTTATTGCCAATGAAGGATGGTTTGGTCATGGTACAGGCGACCTGCATTTCTATTCCTACAGCGGCGATAGTCTTGTTACCAACGTGTACCATGCAGAAAACCCCGCAGGTGCATTGGGCGGACCTTCCAACACCCTGCAGTATGCCACCATCTTCAATGGCAAAATGTATATCGTTATTAAAGCCGGCGGGCCAATGGTAGTAACAGATGCCGGCAGCCTGGTGGAAACCGGCCGTATCACTACCCTTCCGGGCAATGATGGTCATGCTTTTATTGGTGTGGATGCCACCCGTGGGCTGCTTAGTGCAAAAGACGGCGTATACCCGGTAACGTTACCATCCCTGGCGGTGGGTACCAAAGTAAGCGGCGTGTCTGGTTATACCGGCGATATGTTAAAAGCCGGCAGCTATATTTTTGTATTGTCCCAAACAGATGGTATCGTTGCTTTAAACAGCAGCACCTATGCCGTAGTGAAAAAATTCGGCGCCGCCAACCTCGCTTTTGCTGCCGGTAAAGATGGTGGTGTGTATGCGGCTACTTCAGATTCCCTGATCCGTATAGACCCTGCTACCCTGGTACGTACTGCGGTGAAACTGCCTTTTACTATTGCATCGCCGTGGGGAGCATGGCGCCACGCGGCCATTACCGCTTCCACCACAGAAAACGCCGTTTACATTGTGCGTAACAATGGTTTTGCCGGTGGCACTCAATTATACCGTTATATCATTGGCAATACGGCATCGCTGTCTGCTCCTTTTATTACCCTGCCGTCCGGACAGTATTTCTATGGCGCCGGCGCTGCGTATAACAAGGACAAAAATGAACTGATGATCACTACCCTGAATGGCTCCTTCACCGGGGATATTAACAGGGTGCTGTTGTATGATGCCACCACTGCTACCTTGAAAAAAACACTGACTTACAACGGTTGGTATTTCCCTGCCATGCCGGTATTTCATGAATAAAAAAAGAACAGGCGGCGCATATGCCGCCTG
>NZ_DATMTE010000583.1:0-5269 GCF_035564935.1 Chitinophaga sp.
GCTTAAAACAAAAGATATATAAATAAGGTATAATTTTTATGAGTAAAGAGATTACGGCCCGCTCGGAAGACTATTCCAAATGGTATAACGACCTGGTATTGAAAGGCGGACTGGCAGACTATTCTGCTGTGAAAGGATGTATGGTGATAAAACCATATGGATTTGCTTTGTGGGAAGCCATGCGCGATGTGCTGGACCGCAAATTTAAGGAAACCGGTCACCAGAACGCTTATTTCCCGCTGTTCATCCCTAAAAGCTTTTTAAGTAAGGAAGCCGCCCATGTGGAAGGCTTTGCGAAAGAATGCGCCGTAGTAACCCACTACCGCCTCAAAAACGACCCCGAAGGCGGTGGCGTTATTGTAGACCCGGAAGCCAAACTGGCAGAAGAACTCATTGTTCGCCCTACTTCTGAAACGATTATCTGGAATACATATAAAGACTGGATCCAGTCGTACCGCGACTTACCCCTCCTGATCAACCAGTGGGCAAACGTAGTGCGCTGGGAAATGCGTACCCGCCTGTTCCTGCGTACTACAGAATTTCTGTGGCAGGAAGGCCATACCGCACATGCTACCGCACAGGAAGCGATAAACGAAACAGAACAGATGCTCAACATTTACGCTGATTTCGCAGAAAATTATATGGCTGTGCCTGTAGTACGCGGACTAAAATCGCCCAGTGAAAGGTTTGCCGGCGCCGTGGAAACCTATTGCGTGGAAGCCATGATGCAGGACGGTAAAGCCCTGCAGGCAGGTACTTCCCACTTCCTGGGACAAAACTTTGCCAAAGCATTTGATGTACAATTTTCCAATAAAGAAAATAAACTGGAACATGTTTGGGCTACCTCCTGGGGCGTATCTACCCGCCTTATCGGTGCGCTCATTATGGTGCACAGCGATGATGAAGGACTGGTAATGCCGCCAAAAATTGCACCTATCCAGGTAGTAATTGTACCTATCTATAAAGGACCCGACCAGAAAGCCGGGCTGGATGAAAAGGTAAACGTTATCGTAAAGGAACTGAGAAGCGCCGGGATCAGCGTGAAATACGATGATTCAGATAACAACCGTCCTGGCTGGAAATTTGCGGAGTACGAAATGAAAGGCGTTCCCGTTCGTATAGCCATTGGCGCGAGAGACCTGGAAAACAATGTGGCGGAAGTAACCCGCCGCGATACCAGGGAGAAAATGAGCTTGTCGCTCGATGGTTTACCCGCCCGTATCGCCGCATTACTGGAAGAAATACAACTCAATCTTTTCAATAAGGCAAAAGCTTACCGCGATAGCCATATTACCCGCGCAGATACCTTTGAAGAATTTGAGAAAGTGCTGGACGAAAAAGGCGGTTTTGTATCTGCCCACTGGGACGGTACCGCCGAAACGGAAGAACAGATCAAGGAACGCACAAAAGCAACGATCCGCTGCATCCCGCTCAATAATCCGCAGGAAGCGGGTACGTGCATACTAACAGGTAAGCCTTCTAAAGAAAGGGTGCTGTTTGCAAGAGCGTACTAGGAAAGAAGTACCATATTAAGTATTACAGGTGCCGGATTTTTACGGAAATTAGATGAAAGACCTGTCATCTGTAATACTTAACAGGTAATATTTCCACAAATAAACCGTTAAAATGATCTGATGCCCTTGAACCGTTTCATAATGTTATGGGGGGTGGTCTTCTTTTGCACTGTTACAACATCCCTGGCCCAGGGCCTGATGATCCGTAACTACAATGTGAAGGACGGACTGGCCAACGCTACTGTTTATGCTGCTGTGCAGGATAAAGACGGATTCATATGGTTTGCAACTCCTACCGGCGTCAGTAAATTCGATGGTAAACGGTTCCGTAACTACGCCAAAAAAGACGGTCTCACAGATAATGAAGTAGTAAAGCTTGCTGCCGATTCCAAAGGGAGGGTATGGTTTTTTACCCTCAACGGAAAACCTTCCTTTTATAAGAAATCCGTGATCCACAGCGAAGAAAACGACTCTTCCCTTATCTTCAACAGCCGTAGCCACTACATGCAATATGCCTTTGAAGGCAAAGGTGGTTACATCTGGTTCCTCAATACCAACAACCGCATTGTTCAATACAATGGTAAAAAAACGATCTACGATAAACTGGGCGCCTCCGGGGCAGACCTGTATTTCCTGATGCGGAACGACAGTATCTTTCACCCGCTGCAGGAATCTTTTCATCTCGAAAGCCTGACCGATCCCAATAACCCGCAGCAACAGATATATCCCACATCTCCGTACCCGTTAGAAGATACCAACTTCCGCGCCCGTATCAATGAATACGCTATTGTAATTATCCGGAATACCCTGTACTCCTACACCGGCAAGGATGCTATACGTTTTTTCAATGGGGAGGAATGGGGTATTAAAGATGATATCAGCCACATGTGTATTGATAACGATAACCTGTGGATAGGTACCCAGCGCGCACTTTACTTCCTTAAAGGCTATTTTAAAGGCGAAAGAAAGGTGATCCGGTTGCTGGATAATCACTTTATTACCTCGCTGCTGAAAGACAGGGACGGCAATATCTGGATCACCACTTTTGGCGACGGTGTATATAATATCCCCTACAAGAATTTTTATTTCAGTTATCTCGATAATACCAACGGGCTATACTCGCACTCTATCTTTAGTATCAGTAAAGATAAAAAGAACAGCCTGTTGCTCATCGGGCAGAATGCCGGTGTGCTCAATACTATAGACGTCAATAAAAGCATCCGGCAATATACCGTGGATACCACTTCCGGCCGCAACAGCGTACTTTCCATTACTCCCTACAGCAATGATAATGTGCTGATTGGAACGGACAACGGTTTGTACAAATTCAACAGCCTGTCCCGCAAATCATCTCTCATTACTTCAGTAAAAATGCTGAAAGATGTAGATGTGTCGCCCGGCGGCAAAATAAGGATCGCTGCAAAGAACCAGGTGGTGGTACCCGATGACTATTCCATTAACGATCTTGATATGCTGGTTACCTCTCTTGCCAGTATCAACGACTCCACCTATTATGTGGGTACCAACAGTGGCCTGTTCCTTTGTACCGACCGTAAACGGCAACTGCAACCCGCCGCATTGGATACCCTGCAGAAAGTGAGTATCAAGGACCTGAAATGGATGGATGGCTCCCTGTGGATAGGCACCAGCGACCAGGGCATTTATGTAATACAGAACGATAAGGTGATAAAACACCTGTCAACAGCCAACGATCTCGCCAGCGATATCTGCCAGCAACTCTATTACGATGGCGTTGGCCGGCTGTATGTGGCTACTAACCGCGGTGTATCGGTAATCGATATAAAAACGCAGACGATTACACGTAATATCACTTCCAGCGATGGCCTGCCCTCCGATGATATCCGTGGTGTGTACGCTGATAAGGATATATTATACATTGCCACTTCCAACGGGTTGTGTTATTTTAATGCAGACCACATCCCGGTGGACACTGTACCACCGGTGATTTACCTGAATAACCTCCGGTATGGGGACAGCACCTTCCTGGCTTCCAATAATTTTGTACATCTCTATCAACGCAAAGCCTCGTTTGAAGCGGAATTTGGTACCATTGTTTTTGACCTGCCGGAGCTGGTGGAATACCAGTATAATTTTTCGGGAGATACTACCAGCGGATGGGTCACCACCATGTCGAACATCATCCCGTTCCCCGACCTGCAACCAGGCAGTTACACCCTGATGATAAGGGCTAAAAAGTACAAAAGCGACTGGTCCAAACCGGCAAGTATAAATGTAAATATCCTGCCAAGGTGGTACCAGCAATGGTGGGCGAGAGGCATATTGCTGCTGGCCGGCTTGCTACTGGTATTGGTTGGTTTACGGTATATCATCCGGCGGATCAAGCAGGCGGAGAAGCGTAAAACGGAATATAACCGGCGTATCGCGGAACTGGAAGCCAAAGCGCTTACCAACCAGATGAACCCGCATTTTATTTTTAACTCACTGAACTCGGTGCAGCACCTGATATTGGAAAAAGAAGAGAAGCAGGCCCTGAATTTCCTGGCAGACTTTGCTACGCTCATGAGGCAGATGCTCAATAACTCCAGGAAATCGTATATATCGCTGGAAGAAGAAATCGCCTTCCTCACCCGCTACCTTGAGTTGGAGAAGATCCGGTTTGCTCATTCGTTTACCTATCATTTTATCATGGAAGATGCTTTGAAGGAATACACCATCTACATCCCGCCCATGATCATTCAGCCGATAGTAGAAAACGCCATTAAACATGGCCTGGCGCCAAAGAATATAAGCGGTTACCTGGAAATCCGCCTTGAAATGGTGGATGACCTGCTGTACTGCTCGGTAGATGATGACGGAATAGGGTGGGATAAGTCGAACAGCATTAAAAGTTCCAGGCTCATTAAACATGAGTCCACCGCACTTAGCGTGATTAAGGAGCGGTTGCAGATTATAAAATCTTTTAATGGAAGTGTTGGAAAGTTAGAAATTATTGATAAATTTAAATCTGGTTTCGGCAATAAGGAAGGTACCTTAGTTGAAATACTGATTCCCATTGTTAAGATGTTATGAGTAATATAAAAGCTGCCATTGTAGACGATGAAGTCCGCAACATTCATATTTTACGCAATATACTGGAGAACTACTGCAAAGATGTGACAGTTGTCGGTGAAGCGCAAAATATCAATGAGGCGGCAGAAATGATAAAGAATAACCCCATTGATGTTCTGTTTCTTGATATTGAGATGCCGCCACACAATGGATTTCAGCTATTGGAAATGTTTCCGGTGCTGAACTTTGAGGTTATTTTTATCACCGCTTTCCAGGAATATGCGTTGCAGGCAATTAAGTTTGCCGCACTCGACTACCTGTTGAAACCAATCAACGTGAGCGAGGTGGAAGATGCGCTGGAGAAAGTGAAAAAGAGTAAGAAAGGACGGTTGAATGAGCTGGCGTCCATTCTGAAAGACTATGTAAAAAATAATGATAATGCCTTCTCAAAGATCGTTATACCGGTGAACGACGGGTATAACGTAATTGATCTGAAAGACATTATTTATTGTGAGGCATTCGACAGCTATACCAAAATTCAGCTGATCAATAACGTATCCCACCTGATCTCCAAGTCGCTGAAGGAATACGAGGAAATGTTGTCTGATAAAGGGTTTTACCGGGTACATAAATCTTTCCTTATTAATATCCATCACATTGTGAAGATCATTAAAGGGCTGGGAACCGCCGTGGTAATGAGCGATCAGAAGAACATTCCCATCTCT
>NZ_DATMTE010000584.1:0-7120 GCF_035564935.1 Chitinophaga sp.
AATACACATCCCTATGTTCAAAAAATTACTTTGGGTACTAATATTTCCCATATCCCTCCTTGTAGCGTGCAATAAAGATATGGCCACCACCGGCTTCCAGGAACCGCCCGTAGTTACACCTGTGAAATCGCCTATTCCGGATAAAGAAGTGAGTACCTCCCTGCAGGGAACTGTGCTGGATGAAAAAAGAGTACCCGTTGCCGGCGCTACGGTTAAATGCGGCGATGCCACAACGAATACAGATGCCAGGGGCAACTTCCGGATCGCCAGTGTAAATGCCAACGAAGTAGCGGCAGTAGTTCGTGTAGAGAAAAACGGCTATTTCCAGGGGCTCCGCACTTTTCATATAGCAGAACCCGGCATGCTGCAGTATGTACAGGTACAACTGCTGCCTAAAAAAGCAGCCGGTACTTTCAACGGGGCCTCCGGTGGCAGCATCACCACTTCCAACGCACAATTCATTTTTGTGGCACAGCAGGTACTGGGAGCCGACAATAGGCCTTACTCCGGAACAGTGTCCCTGTTTTATGCGCCCATTAATCCTGAAGATGACCACTTTGAAGACATCATGCCCGGCGACCTGCGCGGGATCAGTAGCAGCAATGCATTGGTTGGACTGAAATCTTATGGTATGATGGCACTGGAGCTTCAAAGCGCTACCGGTGAAAAACTTCACCTGGATACCACCAAATCCGTTGCCTTTAAAATGACGATCCCGGCCGGCCTGCAAAGCAGCGCCCCGGCTACCATTCCATTATGGCATTTCGAAGAAACCTCCGGCGTATGGAGGGAAGAAGGCAGCGCCACTAAAACGGGTAACAGTTACACCGGTACGGTTAAACACTTTTCCTTCTGGAACTGTGATGCGCGATTCCCCGTGGTTAAATTCCGCGCCACCTTCCAGGATGTAAACGGCACCCCGCTCTCCAATCTCAAGCTGCGCATGGAAAGAACTGATGGCAGTAGCGCTACCAACGGCTATACCAATGAAAACGGGGTAGTAAGCGGCGATATACCCAAAGGTGAAGTGCTGAAGTTGCAGGCACTAAATAAATGCGATGTTGCTATAGATACCCGCAACATCGGCCCATTCCAGGACAGTACCAATATCGGCGTATTGAAAATAGCTATTACCCCTGAAAATTATATTCACTTCAGCGGAGCTGTCACTACCTGTGATAACGTGCCGGTACAAAAAGGAGTTGTTAACATTGAAGTGGACGGTATCGCCTACCGCGCTGCAGTTGCTTCAGGCAAATATAATATAGGTATCCTCCGCTGCCAGGATGATGTGGCAACTGCCACCATTAACGCCGAAGATGAGGCCGGCGGTAAAATGACCACAGTAACGCTGCCTGTTACAGTAGGCGCCTACGTGAGGAACCTCGCCGCCTGTGATCTGATCCAGCCGGACTTCATCAACACCCTGTTCAACGGCAAACCTGTAAACTTTGCATCACCGGATAGGATCACCTTTCAGCGGTTCGGCCAAACCGGCTTATTCAGTGGGTCTAAATCTGATGGTACAGCTACCTATCTTTCCTTACAGAACACGGCGCCGGGCACTTACCCAACCAGCTCCCTCCAGTTTTCATCTGCCGGGAAATACTATTATGGAACAGGCACCTATACCGTTACCGGTTCCGGATCCGTAGGCGATTACTTCACGGGATCCTTTACAGGCACAGTTTCGCAGGATTCTGTTGCCAACCCGGTTCCCTATCCCCTCAGCGGCAGTTTCCGGATCAGGATCACCCAATAACATTACGCATATATTATTAAAAAGCCATTAGCGAAATACTAATGGCTTTTTTTTGCATAATTTTATATCTCTGAGCGTTATAGATGCATCACCATATGTTTTATGAAGAAACATAACTTTCTCATAGTTATCCTTTCAATGGTAACATTGCTGTTTTCCTGCAGTAAGGAAATGAGCGATGAGGGAGAAGGTACGTTACCCTCCAACAGTAACTGCGAATATGCACCCTACACTAACGGCTCCTCTTTTTCCTACATTAATGTAAACCGTTCAAAAGACACGGTCTCCTATACCCTCACTGTTTCAGAAGACACGACCATTAACGGTATCGTGTATAAAAAGGTGGGAAACGACAGCGTATTCACCTGCTCTAACTGTAAAAACGGCATCTATACGCAAATAGCCAGTATTCTTACTTTCCAGGGCTACAGTGCAGACAGCCTGGAGCTTACTTACCTGAAAGATAATGTACCCGCAGGTACTTCCTGGCAGGATACCATCACTGTAAACAATGGCGGCGTGAATACTTCCGGTATCCTGGAATTTACTATCATGGAAAAGGATATCACCAAAACAGTGAACGGTAAGAATTATGCCTCCGTGATCGCTGTAAAAATGGATGCTTATGCCATTGTATTCGGGAACCCGGTAGCTGTGGGTACCATCTCTACCAGCTACTACGGCAAAGGCGTAGGGCTTATAGAAGCTGATCAGCTGCAAGACACTACCCTGCTGCTTTCCTATACCATCAAGCCTTAATAAGCGGTACTTACCATGGTAAGCAATCGCTCTACTGCCCTTCTCACACTACTGGCAGATTCATGATGATTATTCACCAGCACGCTGAACACCAGTGTTCTCTTTTTCTTTGTTTCAAGATAGCCGCTCAAAGCTACCACCCCGGTTAATGTACCTGTTTTGGCATGTACTTTCAGCCGCTGATAATAGTTCCTCAATGTTCCCTTTCCGCCGGTAGGAAATATCTGCCAGAGGCGTTCCTGCGGAAACTGTTCCCGCATCAGGGTGAGTATCCTTACAAAATCGCGGGGCGTAAACAGGTCGTACCGGGAAAGTCCGGAACCATCCTCCCATTGCGGCGGATGCGGCAGGCTTTTGAGGTCTCCGGCAAGCAGGTAATCAATACTGCGTGTACTACTGATGGTATCCCATAAAACGGAAGAAGCCATCACCAGGGTTTGTTCTGCAAAAAAATTGTCGCTGCGTTCCATCATGGGAATAAACAACGAATCTACCGGGAGGCTTCTCAGCATCTTGTAATTCCCTGCCGGCGGGGTAACGGCCAGTCCTATACGTTTATGCAAAGTATCCTCCAGCCGTTGCCGCAAGTCCTGTACAGATCCTGTAATAAAAGGCACTTCGGCGTTTTCAGGTTCCCTGTCTTTCGGATTGTATTTCAGGTAAAAGATATTGTTACGTTCATCTCTCGATATAATCGTTTCGCTCAGGGTATCATCTTCCATAACATCCAGGTCATAGAAGGCGGGCACAATGCTGTTGTTCTTCCCCTGGTGGCGGATACGGACCACATTGCCATACATTGGCCACTCGTTCAGTTCCGGCTGGTAGTCGTCGGCATAATCGCCCCAGCTCCATCCGGGCCCAAAGCGCTTGTTGGCATTCACACCGGGAACGAGATAAATCTTTTTACTGGTTTGCTGCAATAGCTGCAGCAGGGGTTGATAATTGTAATCGGGATGCAGGAAAGACGGATCCCCCGTTCCTTTTACAAAGAGGGCAGTGTCATTTTCGTAATAGCGTGCCGCAGGAAGCGAGTCGCCCAGCAACTTCAGCCCGGCATACAACGAAAATATCTTCATATTGGATGCCGGTGTAAAAAACTTATTGTCCTGGTATTGGTACCAATATTTCCCGGTAGCCGGTTCATAAATACAGATCCCCACATGTGCCTGTTCCATTGGTGTTTTATGCAGCAGTTCAGCTTCCGCCCATTTCTTTATCGCCGCTACCTGGGCAGTTGTGCTCCCCCCGGTGAATATGGCTATAATTACTACCAGTAATTTTTTCATAGATGGAAATTACGAATTGTGCATTACGAAACAGGGATTTGTGAGAAGACCGCTTTACTGATCTTCCCCCAAATCCCTGGTCCGCTTTTATGCCTGGTAATTTTTATCAGGTAAAATATTTGGTAATACCTGGTTTTGCATACGCATAATTACCGGATGCATCCGGCATTACCGGTGGTTGTGCATCAAATGAATATGTTTTAGGATGCAGGTCCAGGCCGGAATTAAGCGCCACATTCCAGTCGATCACCTGGCCGGAATAAGTAGCCAAACGGCCTATGATAGCGGAAAGGGTTGTTTGTGCGCCTCTTTCTGCATCTGCAAATTTGTATTCGCCTTTGGCAATGGCTGCAAACAGTTCATCATGTTCTGTCTGGTAAGGGTTGTTTTCCTTTTTCTTGTCGAACTGGTACAACACTTTACCCTTATGATCCACTATCTGGGCTTTATCGCAGAAGATACGTCCCTTTGTACCTACAATTTCTTCATCCACTTTACTGGGTGCATCTTTCCAGTGACGGCACTGGCTGTTCATCACTACGCCGTTGGCATAGCGGTATTCCACAAAGTGGTGGTCAAATATTTCACCATACTCCTTACCGGTGCGTACAGCGCGGCCGCCCATACCCGATGCTGTAACCGGCGTGGCGCCCATGAACCAGTTGCCCACATCGATGTTGTGGATGTGTTGTTCTACGATATGATCACCACACAGCCAGTTGAAGTAGTACCAGTTCCGCATTTGGTATTCCATTTCTGTATATTCGGGTTTGCGGGGTTTTACCCACAGCGCTCCCTGGTTCCACCACACCTGTGCAGACAGCATATCGCCGATGATGCCATCCTGGAAGCGTTTGTACAGTTCGCGGTAGGAGTTCTGGTAGCGGCGTTGCAAACCTACCACCACGTTTAATTTCTTTGTTTTAGCCACAGCAGCAGCTTCCAGTACTTTTTTAATACCGGCGGGATCTGTTGCTACTGGTTTTTCCATGAAGATGTGTTTCCCCTGTTTCACCGCTTCTTCAAAGTGAATGGGTCTGAAACCCGGAGGGGTGGCAAGGATCACTACATCGGCCAGTGCAATGGCTTGTTTATATGCGTCGAAGCCAATGAACTTGTTGCCTTCCGGAACGTTTACGCGGCTGGCTTTATCGCCCAGGGCTTCTTTAATATCATTGTAGCTGTTGCTCAGCCTGTCGGGGAAAGCATCGGCCATTGCCACCAGCTGCACATTTTCTTTTGTGCTGAGCGCCTGGGTGGCGGCGCCTGTACCACGGCCACCACAGCCTATCAGCGCTATTTTTATAACACCGGTAGATCCTGAAAAATAATTAGCTTTTGATAAAATAGGCATAGCCAGTAACCCGCCCGCAAGCAAAGTAGTTTGCTTTACGAACTCGCGGCGGCCTTCACCGTGGAATTTCTTTTCGTTGTCCATAAATGAATAAGATTTTTAGATTTTTGGATGTTGAATCTTTCTAGCGTGCACCTTTATATTTAGCGATCATCTCTTCAAAGAATGTGTTGGCTTCCGCCTCCGTTGGTTGTTTCACGGGTCTTACTATCCTGAAACCTACAAATGGAGCATCTGCATTCCACCAGGAGCTTTTGGGGATCTGCGGATCCCGGCGGTTCCATATGGGGTCTGATTTCAAACGGGCGGCACTGCGGAGCAGCGGGGCTTCGTCCTGGAAACTGCCGCCTTTCAGCAGCCGCGGGGTTTTAGCGGTAGGCTGCGTCCAGGGGTCGGTGGCGGAAGCATTGGCTACACCGTTTTCATCATATTGATCCAATGTCCATTCTTCCACGTTTCCCAGCATATCGTATAATCCCCAGGCATTGGGCTTCAGCTGTGCTACCTTGTGGTATTTATTGTCGCTGTTGTTCTTAAACCAGGCATATTCTTTCAGCTGACCGGCATCGGCGCCAAAAGGATAAGCGGTGGCAGCGCCGGCCCTGCAGGCATATTCCCATTCTGCAGCAGTAGGCAGGCGATAAAAAACACCTGTTTTTATATACAGCCACTGGCAATACATCAGCGCACCATACTGGCTCATACTGTTGGCTGGAAAACCACCGGCCTTCCCCATTCCCAAAGTAAGGTCAATATAAGGCGGGCTTGGACGGGTCATCCCATCGGGTGTGGGAGTTTTATCCTTTTCCGCATCAGCGTATATATCATATTCATCAAAAGTAACTTCAGTGGCGCCCATCCAGAAATCGGAGATCTCTACTTTTTTTGCCGGGCCTTCATCTTTATTTCTGCCTTTTTCATTATCCGGGCTTCCCAGTTGAAAGCTCCCTCCTTTTATTGGTATCATTTTAAAACTGACATCCGTTCCGGGGATCTGCTGGCTGTAAGTTTCGAATGCCTGTTTTGATTGCGCTACAACAACCTGGCTGAGCAATCCGCCCAGCAATAAGGTCACATACTGTTTAGTCATCTAACGTGATTGAAAATATAAGTGGGTGAATCTAAAAAAAACTAACGGGGAAAGCAATATTTTTTTATGAATGCGAAAATGAGCTGATGAATTGAAAATTTTTCATCAATATTAGCATTTCCTTAGAAAAGCGATTAATTTTAGAACCCGTCAATTATACCATCAATCAAAACGTTATGGAAAGAAGAAAATTCCTGCAAAACGGCACCCTGGCCGGTATTTCAGCACTGGCGCTTGGAGGGATCAGCAATGCTGCGCACGCCGGAGACAATAACACCGCCAGCATGGCCGGAAAGCCGTTTAACATGAACTACGGCCCCCACGATGGCATGTTTAAAAACAGCGCCAATGGCGGCAACTTCCTGGACCAGATCAAATATATGTACGATCAGGGGTTCCGGTCTATTGAAGACAACGGTATGCTGGGACGATCCCCTGAAGAACAAACCAAAATAGGCGATCTCCTGGCTAAACTGGGCATGACGATGGGCGTATTTGTAGTAGATACCGGCAATAACTGGAAACCATCAATGGCCACTGGTAAACAGGAATTTAAAGACGTATTTATCAAAACCTGCAAAGCAAGCGTGGAAACCGCCAAACGATGTAATGCCAAATGGGCCACTGTTGTGCCGGGTTACTTTGAGCGGACCCTTCCGATCGGCGTTCAAACAGCACACGTGATAGATGCCCTGCGCAGCGGTGCAGAGATCTTTGAGCCACACGGACTGGTCATGGTACTGGAGCCCCTGAGCGATAACCCCGACCTGTTTCTCCGTACTGCTGAACAAAGTTTTGAGATCTGTAAAGCGGTTAAAAGTCCTTCCTGCAAAATTTTATACGATATCTACCACATGCAGCGCAAT
>NZ_DATMTE010000585.1:0-3393 GCF_035564935.1 Chitinophaga sp.
TGGATCACCTGCGTACTGGCATTTAAAAACAGGAGAAGAACTGTAATGACGCCCAACAGGTATACAGAGCTTTTCTTTATGGATGAGGCCACCTCTTTCGCTGCAGGCCACCGGCCCTGTTTTGAATGCCGGAAAACAGCGGCCCATCAGTTTAAGTCATTGTGGCTACAAGGCAATCCTGGTAAGGACTTAAATGAAAAAACGCTGATTAAAGAAATAGATAATATCCTTCATGCAGAACGAATAGATAAACACCATCTAAAAGTTACTTATGAGGCTAATTCTGCATCCCTGCCCGACGGTACTTTTGTAAGTATAGAAGGCGCACCCTATCTTCTTAAAAAAGAATTACTTTACTTATGGTCTCCTTTTGGTTATGCAACAGGCATACCTTTACCGGAAGGCGGCAAATTATCTGTTCTAACGCCAGCATCTATAGTGAATGCTTTCAGGGCAGGGTACATTCCTCAAATGGCCATTTAATTGAGAGACGCAAGAAACGGGTTCTTTTTAGGTACACGCTGATGGTAAATTTGTGATCTGAAAAAGAATGGTATCTATCTCACTAAAAAAAATTAAACCGATGACATATTACCATAAAACAATGGCATCCCCTGTGGGCCAGCTAACCCTGATAGCGAGTGATAAAGGTTTGGCAGCGGTACTATGGGAAAATGATCTTCCGGGGCGTATACCCATTAACCACAGTACAGCTGATATTCATCATCCAGTACTCTGCCAGGCAGAAGAACAACTCAACGAATATTTTGCCAAGAAACGCACTTCTTTTTCCGTTGAACTGGATTTTTCAGGTACTGAATTTCAAAAAAAGATATGGCAGGCATTGCTAACCATTCCTTTCGGAGAAACGAGAACCTACGGACAAATTGCAAAGCAAATTGGTGATCCGAAAGCTGTACGCGCTGTAGGAGGCGCCGCCAATAAAAATCCTATTTCCATTATTGCACCCTGTCACCGGGTAATAGGGGCTTCCGGGAAATTAACCGGGTTTGCAGGAGGATTGGCCAACAAGCACCGTTTACTTCAATTAGAAAATAAAGTTGATCCAACATTATTCTAGTTTCTTGCTGAGATTCAGCGTTTATGCTATCTTTCCGGAAACTCAATACAAGTGTTGCATACCTTCTCAACGGAAAACTTTCATTCCATCTGCGATCAGCTGTGCAGGCAGGACCCGGAGTTAGCCTTTATAGTAAAAACGTATAGCTATCCACCAATGTGGACAAGACCCAACACGTTCGAAAGCCTGATACATATCATACTGGAACAACAGGTATCACTTGCTTCTGCTTTAGCAGCGCTTAATAAATTGCGGGAAAAGCTCATTAAAATAACACCTGCCAAACTACTTAAACTAACAGACGAGGAACTAAAGGCATGTTATTTCAGTCGCCAGAAAATGTCGTATGCCCGTTACTTAGCCCAGGCCATTCAGCGTAAGGAGTTCAGTCCCGTAGCGATGGAAACCCTTCCGGATGAAGAAGTACGTAAAAACCTGGTAGCGCTGAAGGGGATCGGTAACTGGACCGCTGATGTTTACCTGATGTTTGTACTTCAGCGCGCAGATATTTTCCCCATCGGGGACCTTGCAGCCGTAAATGCACTTAAGAAAGTAAAAAAACTGCCCAAAGACACGGCTCCGGAACAGTTGCTTAAGATATCGGCATCATGGCAGCCTTACCGTACCATTGCTACTATGATATTGTGGCATTATTACCTGTCGCTGCGGGTGAAAGATAATCATGCAGAAGCGGAGAAAATAAAGAAAGCGGTGACGATGTAGAAGAATCATATCCACCTTAACAAGATTTAATCTCATTTTTTTTACACCAGAAAATCAATTATTGCATGCTTACCCGGAGTTGGCCGGATAAGCATACAGAATTCCTGCCCTTATATCTACGTTTCACTACTTACTGATATTTTTGTTCAATTGCTCTTGAAGCGATTCATTTTGCGCTTTCAATTTACCGATCTCCTTCTTCATATCAATTAAATACAACGTCAGTTCTTCTATCTTCTGTAGTAATTTCTTATCCATATCTCCCAGGTCCACGCCCTCTTTTTCTACTTCTGAAGCACTTGGAATTTCCGGAAGATGCTGATGTATTTTTATGTATTCTTCAATATCCTGTAAAGACGGCAGGTTATAACCCGGCTTAAAGACAAAATCGGCCCATCCTGTTTGATTAACCTTTACCCTTCTGGCGCCGATAGAGCCTTCCACCGCCAGTTTGTGAACACCGGTTGAAGTGGTACCTATGCCTACAGTACCAGTGTTGGTAAGTGTTAACACTTCTGTAAATGAGTTGACATCATAAGGGTAAGTGCCATTATTATAATTTTTCTGGAGGAAATGTATCCCTGCCGCGCCACCTTCTCCTCTTATAATCAAACCTGATCCTGCATTATAAGCAGGAGTGACCAAATTTTTCCCTGCAGATATATCTGACGTAGTTAACGTTGCATTAAATGCAATGTAAGGCGTATTTGTAAAGGACATGTTCCCCATTGAAAGATAATCACCTGCCCTAAAGGCAGTATTGGCCCCCTTTCCTATATTCACCGACCCGTTTTGTACATCCAGCTTATGCGCAGGATTAATGGTTCCAATTCCCACATTGCCATTTGGTAAAATAACAGCATCAATGCCAGTTATATCTCCACCCAAAGCTAACCCCGTAGCCGTAGTTCCATAAACCTGTGCATTGCCTGCACGGGTAAATCCGATGCCATAAGCGGTTCCTACGGTGTTTATACCAAGCTTGAATTCACCATTTACATCCAGCAATGATGTGGGCGCATTCGTTCCAATACCAACTTTCCCGGTACTATGCACATTAATAACCCCGGTCCCCGGAGTTACTCCTCCTATTTTAAGCAATGCACCTCCCTGTTGTATATAAAACCGGCTATTCACACCCGATTGAAGTGAAATAGCTGCTGAATCGTCGGAAGGCCCCCAAATGCTTAGCCGTACAACAGGCGAGGTAGTTCCGATACCAACATTACCCGTGCTTTCGATCCTGTTTTGAGCAAATGAACTAAAAGAAGAAAACACTGACAATACAACAAAAGGGAGAAAATTTTTATACATTTTGGTATAGGTTATTTGATCATTAAATAAACAATATTTTCTGCAAAATTGGAATTCTGGTACGTATGCTATCTGCGTGATGTTAACACATTTGAAGAACCATTTTTCTACCTGCTGAGATAACCGGCATCAGGCACCTTCTTTTGCAACTGCTCTATTACTTCCTGCTGCTGTTTATTCTCTTTTTTCATCTCAATAATATACAATGTCAGCTCTTCAATCTTCTGCAAAAGCTTCCTGTTCATTTCTCCAAGGTCATGCCCATTTTGTTCTAT
>NZ_DATMTE010000586.1:0-3127 GCF_035564935.1 Chitinophaga sp.
GTTAACTACCAGAAAGTTTATGACTTTGCTTATAAGCTTTGCGGTGACCGCCACCGTGCTAAAGACATTACCCAGCAATGTTTTCTCCGTCTCTGGGAAAAGATAGATACCATCAGCAGCGAATCAGAAGACATATTTCCCCTGTTGTTTGTAATAGCCAAGCGGGTAGTGATCGATGAAAGCAGGAAGGCCACTACTTCTGCGTTAGCCCACAAAGATATCTATCATACCAGCTCCGGCACTGTCGATGAAACCGAAAGCCGTATGCACTATAAACAGCTCAGGCATCGCCTCAGCAATGTGCTTCAGTCGCTCCCCGATAAGCCCCGCAGGGTTTACCAGTACCGCGATTCCGGTTATTCCCACAAAGAAATTGCAGATATGCTGAACATCTCTGTTACTACCGTGCGCACCCATCTGAGAACAGCCACACACCTGATCCGTAAAGGGATCGGGAATACCACCGTGATTGTTGCCGCAGCCTCTTTACTGTGGTCATGCGGGAAAGATAAAGACCCGGCAACACCCACAGGACCGGTAACCAATGCGGAAGTAAACCGCTGGATACTGGACAGTATGAGTTATTTCTACTACTGGAAAGACGGGCTGCCGCCAACACCGGATGCATCAGCAGAAGCCACCACCTGGTTTGGGCAGCTGAAAAATACCGCCGACCGATTTTCTATTATATATGACCCCGCAGTACCCGCTTCCTATCCTGCCGGCTTACGCAGCATATATGGCATGGAAGCTACGGTGATCGCATGGTCCAAAGCGCCGGGAGGCGCACTGGGAGTAGTGCAGCTGGTACAACCCGGATCACCCGCTGCATCAAAGGAACTTAAACGCGGACAACTTTTTACCCGCGTTAACGGCGCCCTGCTGAATACCGGCAACGCCGCCTCGCTGCTGGCTAAACTGGTAACGGATAAAAAGGCCGATCTCACCATGGCCACACAGGGTACAGACGGCGTGATCACCGAAACCACCGTGCAGAAAATAACTGCAGGCGGCATCACACAGGAACCCGCGGTACAACAATCCGTGGTGTTCAATACCACACCCAAAACGGCCTATCTCTGCTTCAACTACTTTGACGACACACAAAGCGCCGCATTGCTGCAAACATTCAGCGCTTATAAGCAACAGGGCGTACAGCAACTGGTGCTGGACCTACGCTATAGCCCCGGTGGCAGCACTGCCATGGCAGCCATACTCACAGCGCTTATCGGTAATCATATTGATGCCGGAAGCACTTTTGCAAAATATATTGGCAACAGCCGGCTGGGCAACCGCACCATGACCTTCGCCCAAACCATGGCGCTCCCGGAAAACGGTACCGCGGTTACTTTTGATCAGGTGAAACCCTTTCAGCTGCAATTAAGCAAGGTATATATATTAACAGGCCCGCATACCGCCTCCGCCGCAGAAATGATCATTAATAACCTTAAACCCTATACGAATATCGTGCAGATAGGCGGTACCACCCTGGGCAAAGACGAAGGCATGATCACCATTGCCGATGGCCGCAACCCTAAACGCATTCCCTGGGTACTGATGCCCATCACCTATAAATTACAGAACGCAGCAGGAGGGGGGGGATATAATAAAGGAATTACACCGGCTTACCAGGTAGATGAACTGGCCGTTTTACCCCTGCAACCCCTGGGTACCCCTGCAGATCCCCTCACCGCAAAAGCGCTGGCACTGATAGGCGTGGCAGGCGGGCGTATTTCCAATAACCCGTTAACGGCCGCCCAAAGCGCCGCTACATCCCCCGCTATGGCGCATCCTGTATTGATCAGCCATCCCTGACCCCGGTCTTTGTACCCATTCCAATGTTACCAAAATGTGAATTCCGA
Organism: Chitinophaga sp.; assembly: GCF_035564935.1. GTDB lineage: Bacteria > Bacteroidota > Bacteroidia > Chitinophagales > Chitinophagaceae > Chitinophaga. Next base: position 1,863 of record NZ_DATMTE010000586.1, read on the forward strand.
TCTTTTGCCTACTCACTTTTTAATGCCCGTTCGTACTGTATGTATAGTGTTGATATTTAGTTCTGTTATTCAAAATAAAAAAAGTGATCACGAAGCAATTACTGGATCGTTATTTTAAGCAACAATGTTCTTTGGAAGAAAGAATGACTGTTGAAGCGTACCTGCAGGGGACCGATCACACCCTGCTGGATGAGTTTTTACACGGCAAATGGGCGGAAGCCGCTGCTGGTCCTGCCATCCAGGTGGTGCCCCCTGCCATTGAGCTGCCGGCACGTACCAAAGTACGGCACATAGGGCTTAAATGGGCGGCTGTATTCACCGGTATGCTGATGCTCTCCGCCGCTGCTTACTTCCTGTTCCTGATGAGTGGGAAAAAGATGCCGCTGAATCCTGTGGCCCGTACACAATGGAAAGAACTGAATAACCATGGTAATGATATCAGGTCGGTGTTAATGGGAGACGGCACCCGTATATGGCTGAATAAAAATGCGGTGCTGCGTTACCCTGATAATTATAATGAAGTATCGAGAGACGTGGAACTGGTGGGAGAGGCCTATTTTGAAGTAGCGCAAAACAGCCGTTTACCTTTCCGGGTACATACCGCACATGTAACCACAACGGCGCTGGGAACCGCCTTTAATATCAGTGCATTCACGCGGCAGGATACGGCTATCTGTATCAGTTTGCTGGAAGGAAAAGTAGCAGTAGCATCGGCCGACAGTAACAATACCCGTGTACTCACCCCCGGTATGGCCCTGAACTTCGAAGGAAACAATATGTGGGAACCCGTAAAAGACAGCGCTGTTTTTAACGCCACCGGCTGGATGAAAGATAAGATCTATTTTAACAACGCCACGTTAAAGGATGTATGCAGAAAACTATCCTGGCAATACGACGAAAAGATCATAGTGGAAGGAGATGCAGCCCGGCAGCGTATTTCAGGCATCTTTAATACATCAGATGATTTCAAAACAATTGTAGCAGCCATCACCTATGTACACAAACTACAGGTGAGATATACACCACAGGGATGCAGGATCACTAAAAATTAAATACATACCGGTTCATGTTTAATCCGTCAGCAGGCTAAAACTGCTGTGCAGCTATACCATTGCCCATAAGGGCCATTTAAAAACAATAAAAAGTTATACGATCAATGAGGCCATTTGTACACAGATTATGCTTAATGATGGTGTGTTTTATTTCACTGTTTAATAGTTCAGTTTTGCAGGCGCAACAGTACCTGGGACTATCAGAAACAGTAA
>NZ_DATMTE010000587.1:0-4269 GCF_035564935.1 Chitinophaga sp.
ACTCAGCAGGGAGAGACATCCTTCAGCATGCCGGCAACTGTTTTTATCAATACACTGTAAACGACTATCAGTTAACAGCCACCAATATCACCAAAATAGCCCTGGAAAATATAAACATACAGGCAAAAGAAATAGAAGAACATGCAGAAGAAATAAATATCGACAGCTCCAGGGAAGATCTGCAGATCAGTTCAGAAAAGTCTGTCAGCATAAAAAGCACGGAGAAAACAAAACTATTCTAAAAACAGCATCTTATGCGTAATACCACGGCAGGGAGCATACTGGTGATCTGCAAAAAATATACAGCATCCGGGAAAAGTATCCGCTGGCATAGCAGCGGAAAACTGTTCCTTCATTCGGCAAAATCTGTCATCATAAATGGCCGGAAAAATGGAATAAAATTCTATAAAGATGTCATCATTCATAACCCTGAAAAATAAAAAATCATATCCAAAATGGCCGACAAACATTTTGTAGTGCATGGCGCTTTATGCAAATGCAACTTCGGCAGTACCCTTGGCAGTATCCGGGTAGACGCAAATGGCGAATACATGAACGATGCCGGGGGAAGCCTCAAAGCCGTTGCCAGTTCCGCTGAAACCGGCAATCCCTTCATGCCGGGTGCATTTGGTGTGTGTGCGCTCACGCACACTTCCTGTGTTCCCAATATCCTTCAATGGAAAGAGGCATTGCCCGGCATTACGCTTTCCAATGGCGGGAAAATACTAACGGAGCATAGTACTGCCCTCTGTGCTGTATCGGGAAGTACATGTATCAGCATCCTGCACCATGGTCAAACGGCATTTGTCACAGATCAGGGTGTTCGGGGAAGTACAGCAGCTTCCACATCTGCGTTAAATCCATTGGCCAATCAACAGCAATTACGCCCAACAAATCCTGTTGTACGCGCCATCATTTTACGTATTGACAGCCGCAATCCCCCGGTGATATTCAACAGCGAAAAGCAAAAGGATAAAGTAATTCCTGTACGGATCAATGAGCCTGTGTTATTTGAAGTTGAATGCGATAATGATTATACTATTGCAGATGATTTAAAAATAAGATGGAGAATACTCCGGCAGCAGGAGGCCGCCGAAAGCTGCACATGGATTGAATCGTGGGGATTTGACTTATTATTCTCATTCGATACACCTGGTAACTACCGGGTGATGGCTTATGGAGAATTGCAGGAGGGGTGCTATATTGATCTGCATGTTGATAATAATGATCTTGAAAATGAATTTATTATAAACGATAATCCCGGATACGCGAAATACGGAACTACTGTTTGTGTTAAAGCCGTTTACAAAATTATGCCTCCCACAGCAGCTGAAAGAGCAACGGTATGTATGCAGGTAACTGATAACAACAGGAACATCATTGCAACTGCCGGCAGCGATAAAATCTGTTTTACTCCTCCCAATGTATCTGCCACCTACTTTGTTTCAGCGTGGATGGCTGATGATAAGCCCGTTGTACAAAAACTCGGTACTAAAAAAGCAGGCGCCATATCTGTTGTCAACAAGGAATCGACCCATATAATAAGACCCCGGACAGATATGAACTTTCATGTTTCGGAAACGGTATACAATATGCTGCCACCGGCCAAGTTAACAACTATTCAATGGTTACTGAACGGCAAGCCGGTAGGCAAAGGGCCTTCTATCACACTTGACGGCAATATCCATTTTAGTATTCCCGGGAAATATACTGTTACAGCTGTGGAAGGAGAAAACTATACAATTGAACAAGGCGCCTGGCATTTTGAAGTAAAAAGGAATGAAGTTGTAAAGATCCTGGTGGCAAATGGCGCCACCAACTGGATTACCGGGAAACAATATACGGTAACTGCACAAACATTGATGGACTATAACGAAACACTGGATGGACCAGTTCTTTGGAAACCTTATGGAGCGTATTCCACTACATTACCAAATGCTTTCATAGCAGAGGAAGGAGCGTTTATTATCAGCGCCCATCTTAATAATTCAAAAAAATATATAAAGATAAATGCAGTAAGAGCTACTATTAACCGGTGGTGTTTTACAGATGAACAATTCATATGTAAAGCATCCGCAGGCTGGCAGGAATTAATCCGTTTAGTGATCAATAGCACGGACGCGGCAAATGAAAAAATGCCATTACATCTGCTTCAGGTAAACCCCGCGAACCGTATGCATCATGTAAAAAACCTGGGGGCATATAGCTTTAATGCTAATGGAGAATTACAACTTGATATCAGTATACACAGCCTGAAATCATTCTTAACAGATACCAGCTTTGAATGGGATACATTTGATCTCCTGTTTGCGATCCCTTGTTCTTCCAACTGCATCCTGTTCGCCGATATGAAAACGATCACCTGTGATGGAAGAAAATATTGGGTTCCTCAAAACCAAAGTAATAAACGAATGCAGGAAAAAAGATTATATCTCTCAGTGAATGCAGAAAGAAACGTGGTGTCAGTACATTTTTATGACCAGCATAATAATCCGGCATATAAAGTTTATAAATACGGAGAGCAATTCCGCATGCATGTTCAAACCATCAATCTTCCGGGAAAGGAATTATTATTCGAGATATGGGAAAACAGGTACCAGGAAAAAGACAGGCATCTTTTCAGCGATAAGTTCCTGGTAAATGATTACGGAACAGCAAACGCATTGATAAACTCAAAGCGGTTGAAATCAGGTAACATATTGGAAGATGGCTTTCTCCGCTGCTTTTATGTAGTCATCAAATCCCCATCCGGAAAATATTTCTACCCACATGAAATAGCCGACAGAAATATATTGGATCCGGATAACATCAGCTACTATCAACATATAAAGCTGTCGGACTGGTTCAACAAATTGAAGAACCGGCATTCCAGGGCCAATGCACCGGTAATACTTGGCGAGCCACTCCCATCCGATGAACCGGATATTGACTGCCCCAGATGTAATGAGGCGGTTACTACTGAGCAACTGGCTAAAATATTCCCTTATGCAAACATCAACGACCTGCAGGCTGCCGCAGCTACCTATAGCAGGTTTATGGAGTCAACCGGTATGAACACCTGCTGGAATAAGGCCCATTTCTTTGCCCAGGTAGCCATTGAATGTGGCGGACGTTTAAACATTAAAGAGGGCGAAAGCTTCAACTGGTACTGGGCCGACCTGGATAAAAATTTTCCTCCTTTCAGAACAGCAGAGGGCAGGATAAAAGCGAAAGAATGGGGCAGACCTGTTAGAAAACCTGCTCATCCGGGTGTAACAAAAGAAAATCAACGGTATATCGCTAACTATGTATATGGACCTGGTACTGTAAAAGGGAAAACATTAGGCAACACACAAAAAGGAGATGGATGGAATTTCCGGGGTCGTGGCCTTATACAGCTTACCGGCAGAAATGCCTACACTTATGCAAATAATTTTACCCGGAAAGAAAATGCAGATATTCTGCTGCATCCGGAACTCGTAGCCACAGATATAAAAATAGCGGTTCTTTCATCGATGGCCTTCTGGAAATGGAAAGGACTGGCGTGCATTGCAAACGGCAATACAGAAGTAACCAGCAAAATAAGTAAGGCAGTAGGCCTGGACACTATTTCAGACGGGAAAAGAGCCCACACAGAAAAGAAACGTTTCTTTGAGTTGAAGTCGTCTGTTTTATTCAGAACAAAAGACTGCCTGTATAAACAGGTCGCGACTGATGTATCAAACAGGTATATCATTAAAATAGATAAATTCAGTTACGAACTTGCAGCACAAAATGCTGCCTCCAATCAATATAGGTACGACCTATACAACACAGGCAAGCTTATTAAAACATTCGTGCTTCAAAAAAACAGCCATGGCCTGTTACCATTCCCTGAAACCGGCCCTAACTGGGGAAGATATGGTGACCGCGACGGAGGTGATGATAACTTTATAGCCCCGGCAATTGCTGCCCCGTTGCTTGGATTCTTTTACGCACTTCCCGGAAACGGGTATAAGGATAAACTCTACTTTAATGATATCTCCGCGAGCGATACAAGGAACATAGGACATAAAGGGCATATTCATGGTAACAATATTGATATCAGGTATCCCGGAAGCTCAAACAGGAAAGGATCAGTGTTGTGGACAGAAGCTAAATTGGCGTATGGGAGTGAGCGCGAGTTTTTGAAGGTGCTGGAGAACATACTCAGTATCGCCTTCAGATGGGGATTCAAAAACAATTTCGCCTATAACAAAAATATCAGTAATACAATTGGGCTTTCTACCAACGTACACCAAGATCATTTTC
>NZ_DATMTE010000588.1:0-2257 GCF_035564935.1 Chitinophaga sp.
TGTTGTCTGACTCAGGATTACGCTGATTATACTGATTATTTTGATTTGATCATTTTGGATTTTAAAGATAAGCGGAGATATAATAAGATATTTTATTATATTTTCCGGATCATAAAAAACAAATCACTATAATCATCTTAATCCCGAAAAAGATAAAATTAAGGGAGATAAAAGCAATCCGCTTCGATCTCCCTTAAGTATTTATAATTTTCAAAAGTAAAAATCAGGCTAATCATCAAAATCATCGTAATCCTGAGTCAGACAACATCCGCTGCAATTGCCGGAGGCGATCATTTACTTTGTGATCGACTCCTCCATTTTGGCTTTGCCATTCTTCGCTTCCGCGTATTGCTTGGCTGCCTTGATAAAGGATACGAATACGGGCGCAGGGCTTTCCACAGTACTTTTCAGTTCAGGGTGGAACTGTACGCCCACAAAGAATGGGTGACCGGGCAATTCGATGATTTCAACGAGGCCGCTTTCAGGGTTTTTACCCGAAAGTACCAGGCCGGCATCTTCAAACTGCTGCAGGAAGTCGTTATTAAATTCGTAACGGTGGCGATGTCTTTCGCTGATGCTGGTGCTACCGTATATTTCAGCTGCTTTGGAACCTGGCGTTAGTTCGCAGGCATAAGCGCCCAAACGCATGGTGCCGCCTTTAGCTGTAACTTTTTTCTGCTCCTCCATGAGGTTGATCACCGGGTGAGCGGTATCAGGGTTCATTTCCACGGAATGTGCATCTTTCCAGCCAAGTACGTTACGGGCATATTCCACCACGCTCATCTGCATACCCAGGCAGATACCAAAGAACGGCAGCTGGTTTTCACGGGCATACTGGATAGCGGTGATCTTACCTTCAATGCCGCGGTGACCAAAGCCCGGGGCCACCAGGAGCCCATCGAGGTTCTTCAGTTTTTCGGATACATTTTCAGGTGTAATATGTTCGGAGTGGATATTCTGTACAATTACCTTGCATTCATTCAGGGAACCGGCATGTATAAATGATTCCAGGATGGATTTGTAGGCATCCTGCAATTCCACGTATTTACCGATCAAACCGATGGTAACTTTGGATTTGGGATATTTCAGTTTATCCAGGAATTCGCGCCATTTAACAAGTTCCGGTTCTTTTTCCACGGGCAATCCCAGTCTTTTCAGTACGGAAACGTCGAGTTTTTCGCGCATCATTTCCAATGGTACTTCATAGATGGTAGGAACGTCGTTTGCTTCAATTACAGCATCTACCTGTACGTTACAGAACAGGGCGATCTTCTTTTTCAGGTCGCGGTACAGCGGTTCTTCTGTACGGCAAACAATGATATCGGGATGTACGCCGTATTCGCTCAGCAGGCGTACAGAGTGTTGTGTAGGTTTGGTTTTCAGCTCTTTAGCCGCACGCAGGTAGGGGATCAGTGTAAGGTGTACCACCAGGCAGTCTTCCTCACCAAGTTCCCATTGCAACTGGCGAACCGCCTCAATGTATGGAAGGGATTCGATGTCGCCCACTGTACCGCCGAGTTCCGTAATAACGATGTCAAACTTGCCATCTTTACCCAGCAGGAGGATACGGCGTTTGATCTCGTCCGTAATATGAGGGATCACCTGTACGGTTTTGCCGAGATAGGCGCCTTCCCTTTCCTTGTTGATCACTGTCTGGTAAATACGGCCGGTGGTAACGTTATTGGCCTGCGACGTAGGCGTGTTCAAAAAACGTTCGTAGTGGCCGAGATCCAGATCGGTTTCCGCACCATCTTCCGTTACATAACATTCACCATGTTCATAAGGGTTTAATGTACCCGGATCCACATTGATATATGGATCAAATTTCTGAATAGTCACTCTAAAGCCGCGCGCCTGCAATAATTTTGCAAGTGAGGCAGCTATAATTCCTTTACCCAAAGAAGATGTAACACCTCCTGTAACGAAGATATATTTTGCCATAAAACTAAAATTCTGCTAAGAATACTTGACCTATAAACGGGGAAGTGCCGGACTGCGTTTGGTGTAAAACCGATCAAGTAAACTACTTCCGAAGGTCATGCAAAGTTACACAAATTTGCTTCGCTCCCAAGTTTTTTACGGCAGCGCTTTATTTGTTTGTTAATTTTTCGGAGATTCTATTCAGCTCTCATCACTGATCTGGAGCGCGTTTTAAAGAATTTTCAAGTACCGGAAATTATTTATTAAAAACCTTTAGCCGGCGCAACGCCAATGTAAATGAGTGCGCGACTATAAATATATAAAAAGTAAATTTGCG
>NZ_DATMTE010000589.1:0-1856 GCF_035564935.1 Chitinophaga sp.
TACTTGTTTGCAACAGTTCTCAAATATACAAAGGAAAATTGCTATAATAATCCGGGCTGCAAATATTGCTTATTTAAGCTATGGAAAAAAGTATGTTGTCATAAAAGTGGTTGTGTATTACCTTCGCGACAGCATAAACAAAATACATGAGTCAATTTTTACATATAAAACTACCGTCAAGGAACAAATTAACATTCACTGCTAACCCGGTAAATGTGGTGCCATTACCGGATGGAGAGATCCTGATGAACTTTGCGAGTCAGCCGCTGATTACAAAGCTCAGTGCCAACCTTGAAATTGTTTGGGAAAAGATCATGCAGGGACAGAATGCGAACTATGTAAGCAGCAAGCTGTCGGCCTCTTCTGATGGCCGCCTGATTGCCGTTGCGGGCATAACAGATGTGCGGATTCTTGATGCGGAAGGCTCCATGGTATTGCATACTGTGGAACATGGCTCCTGGGGCTGGTTTCTTGGTGCTGCCTGTTATTTCTCTGAGGACAATAAAACGATCTGGTATGTATTACCTGGTGATAAAAATGAAACAGACAGGCTACAGGTAATGGATGCGTTCACTTTTGAGGTGATTGCTTCTTACCCGCTGCTGGAAAGCCATCAATACACCTATGCGTTTCATACTACGCCAAACAATGGCACTATCCTGCTGGAAGCGGCGGCCGGCCAGGAGAAATCCCTCCTGATGCAGTTGCAGCTGAACAACGGGGGCATCTCCCTGACTGAGCTTCCTCAATGTGAGGATATGATCATGGGCAATTTTGCGCCGTCAGGAAAAGAGTTTGTTATGGCTCCTCATGACGACGGGCCATTAAAGATCTATTCCTTCCCTGAAATTACCAGGATAGCGGAGCAGGATCAGGAAGCTATTTTCGAGGGCAGTAAAGATTTTCCTGCCGCCGAACCGGATAGTATCAATTACAGTGTATTTTTTGTAGATGATAACAGCATCCTGGTAGTTTCCCAGTTTGGAAGATTGTTATTGCTGAACAGAAAAGATCTGCGTTGCAAGGCAGAGGTAATGCCGGAAGGTATTGAGTTTACCGCATACAACCCGGATGGCAACCCCACTACTAACCCGGATTATATCTTTGATTACAGCAGTAATATCATCAATGTAATGATTGTGCACAACAAACTGTTGCTGACTACCGGCGATGGCCAGTTGTGCAGTTATGATCTACCTGTATAAGCCGTATTATATCCACCGCCGGTATTAAAATTGTTACTTTTCATGGTGTGTATGCCGGTACAAAAATGCGGTGCGTACCATCATTGAGGCGCTGCGCCAGGAGTTTGGTGTTGTATATCGCGTAACCGGCATCTCTCCCGGCTTTATTTATTGAAGTGGCTACACACCTGAATGTTACACCAGGTTAACTGTTGCCGGGATCGCCTATCAGCTGGGGCTTGAACATCCTCCATCTTTTAACAAACTGTTCAGGCAGTATATAAATGTTTCACCAACCGCTTTCAGAAAGTCTTTTAATTAGCCAAAACTACCTGCTCACGATCTTCTTTGTTACAAATTCGCTGAAAAAGAAGTCCCTGTAAATATTCCCGATAGGGATCTCGTTTGTACCTATATACACCGTATTATTATCCACGGAACCGATATGCTTAACATTGATGATATAGGATTTGCTTACTCTCACAAACATATCTTTCGGCAATTGATCCTGGATAGTTTTGATATTCATCGCCGTAACTACCTTCTGATTTTCACTGTGCATCACAACATAATCTTTTAAACCCTGAATAAAAAGTATGTTATTGAAATAAACTTTAAAAATTCTCCGGTCGGCTTTCACAAAGAAAAAATCGTCCGCCACCTGTTCAATAT
>NZ_DATMTE010000590.1:0-1982 GCF_035564935.1 Chitinophaga sp.
GAAACAGATGCTGCACCCGGGCCTGTGGCCGTAATTACAAAGAAAGAGGAAAAACAGATGCCCCCGCTATGCCGACCCTGTGGCCGTAACAAGAAAGAAATAGAAGCAACAAGAGAAGCAGATTATACCAGCGGCTGCAGAAAATCGCCGTCTACAATCAGGAGTTTTACACCACCTGTTGAAACAGAACGATGAACACTCAGGTTATCTGACACAACATAACTCATCCCTTCAGATAATTCAAAATTTTCACCGTTCTGTAATTCACTTACAAAAGAACCTTGCAAACAATGCACAATATGCCCTTTCTTACACCAGTGATCCGCCACGTAACCGGGTGAGTATTCCACCGTCCGTATCCGCAGCCCCGGAAACTGTAAGGTTTGCCACCATGCAGTGCCTTCTTCACCGGGATACGTTGTTTTCGGAATTAATGACCAGTCGATCGTCTGAAAAGGAATATTTATACCCATCGTAAAAGGTTTAACGTATACGGATATACGCTTCTATAATTTCCTGGTTTACATTTAAACTATCAATCTTTTCTATACCACGCTGGATCAGCGTATCATGCTGCAAACTGAGCGTAAAGGTGAAATGCTTATCTTCCCAGCTGCGGAAACTGCAATATTGTAAATGCTCTTCATATTTATCGCCCGTCAGCACATACGTACCCGCGCCGGATCCAAATATAGCTGTACTGCTGTCAGTTCCTTTTGAAACATCATGCTGAAAAAAAGCAAAGTGGCTGCCATTAAAGATCTTAATCATTTCCTGCCCCTTTACCGGGTAAGTATCAGTGGTATCACCATTTTTGATCATCTTGCTGTAAGCCAGTTTCCAGGTACCGGTTAAAGGCTGGTCAACAGCCGCTTCCGGAGATTTTATGTCTGCACAGGAAACGGCAGTCCATGCAATAATACCGATAGCGGCGGGTATTCGTAGGTTCATAACGTTTAGATTTTTGATTGATATTTCCAGGATGGTACTATTTCACAAGGTTAATAAAAAGATGTTGATTTTTAAATACCCGGTGAAATAAAAAAGGGGAGCAACATGCGCAACGTTACTCCCCTGATTAAAAACTAGTTCTATTACCTGATCACCTGCAACTGATCGCTGCCTGTCGGCTTGTGCAGCAACAGGTTGTATATCTTGTACTTATTGTCTGTAATACCTGCAAGGGCCGACTCTCCTCTCAATTCATCATCTGTCCGGATCAACCCCACTACCCTGCCATCCCCAAAAAACCTCAGCTCATAATGCTCCAGTGGCAACATCTCCAGGTGATATGCCTTAATCTGCTCAAACCGGTTCCAGGTTTCTGCTGCATCAGCGGGCTTGTTCTGGAAATAAGCCTGCTCGGTTTCCAGCTCCCGGTTATAGATCTGCTCCGCTACTGCATTCATATTACCGTCTGCCATCAATTTGCGGTACTGGTTATAAAAGTTCAGCACCTCCCTTGTGAGCTTTGCCTTGTCTTCCTTCCGGAGATCCTGGCTCTGGCTCCATCCTTTCAGCTGGTAAGGCACAGATGCTTCAAAAACACCTTTAAACTCCAGGTAAGGCACATTATCCAGGTTTATTTCAGGCATCTTATAATAAAACAACTGTTTATATTCCTTTGGTTTTTCCTTTTCTTCATCGCCACTCATTACTTTCACTTCGAGACCACAGTTCTTCGCCAGTAAGAATGAATCCATCTTATCATCGTCATCTACTTTGGGGAATACCCTGATAGTAATGGTTTGCTTACCGCTTTTCAGAATATTAGGCGATACAGGCCATACCGCCCCGCCCTGGTTCCCGCTGCCAAAGTCTGAATAGGCCGGCATATCATTGACCAGGATCTCATACGTGCAATTGTAACTGTTAAAGTCCAGGATAAACCTTGGATTATAATCGTATTTCTTCACCAGGTTATAACTGTTCAGATATTTTTCCTTAATACCCTGATTCATGCTTTCTTTTTTTGCATTTGT
>NZ_DATMTE010000591.1:0-7091 GCF_035564935.1 Chitinophaga sp.
CTTTTTCTGCTGCTGCTGTTCGCCACGGGAATCTCTTCCTCCCTGCTGGCGGGAACCACCGCCTTTCTCATTGTCTTTCATCGACAAAGAAATACGCTTGCGGGCCACATCAATTTCCAGCACGGTTACCTGTACTTTCTGATTCAGCTTTACCGCTTCATTCGGATTGCTGATAAATTTATTGGAAAGATGGGAGATATGTACCAACCCATCCTGCTTTACGCCAATATCCACAAATGCACCAAATGCAGTGATGTTGGTAACAACGCCAGGTAACACCATGCCTGGCTTTACATCCTCCATTTTATGAATGCCTTCGGCATATTCAAAAATAGAGATCTCGTCGCGCGGATCGCGGCTCGGTTTAGCCAGCTCTTTCAATATATCTTCCAAAGTAAGCAAACCTACTTCCGCATTCACATAGTCTTTCGGATTGATCTGCTTCCGCAGCTCTTCTTTTGCCATCAGGTCCTGCACAGTACTGTGCTGCTTGTTAGCCATTTCTTTGATCAGGTCGTAGCGCTCAGGATGCACGGCTGAATTATCCAGTGGATTATCGCCGTTTTCAATACGCAAAAAGCCCGCGCACTGCTCAAATGCCTTGTCGCCCAAACGGTGTACTTTCTTCAGCTGCATACGGTTGCTGAAGGCGCCGTTCTCTTTGCGGTACTTTACAATGTTCTCAGCAAGGGAAGGACCCAAACCGGAAATATACGCCAGCAGGTGCTTAGAAGCAGTGTTCAGGTTCACCCCCACGTTGTTCACACAGCTCACCACTACGCGGTCGAGGCTTTGTTTCAGCGACGACTGGCTAACATCGTGCTGGTACTGGCCCACGCCAATAGCCTTGGGATCTATCTTCACCAGCTCGGCCAGCGGATCTATCAGCCTGCGGCCAATGGAAACGGCCCCGCGTACGGTTACGTCGTGATCAGGGAACTCTTCACGCGCTACTTCAGAAGCAGAATATACCGATGCGCCGCTTTCATTCACCATAAATACATTGATCTTTTTACCAAAATCAATTTTCTTCACAAACTCCTCTGTTTCGCGGCCCGCAGTACCATTACCAACAGCAATGGCTTCGGTATCATATCTGGATGCCCACTTCTTCAGCAGGGCTTCCGCATCGTCTCTCTTGTAATTTTTTTCCAGCGGGAAAATAACATCGTTGTCCAGCATATTGCCCTGGTTATCCAGCGCTACCACTTTACAACCTGTTCTGTAACCCGGGTCAATGGCAATAACGCCCTTGGGCCCCAATGGCGCTGCCAGTAACAGCTGGCGCAGATTTTCTGCAAACACTTCGATCGCTTCCTGGTCCGCTTTTTCTTTGGCCGCCGCCCTGAACTCGTTCTCCAGGGAAGGACGCAGCAAACGCTTGTAAGCATCCGCCGCCGCTTTGGTTACCTGTTCTGCCGCCTTGCCTTTGCCGGTTACAAATTGTTTATTGATCAGCGCATTGGCCTCCTCTTCTTCCGGTGCAATGGAACTGAACAGGATACCCTCGTGCTCTGCACGTAATATTGCCAGCACCCGGTGGGAGGGCATCTCCCGCAGGTCTTCTGAAAACTCGAAATAGTCTTTATATTTATCGCCTTCGGCTTCTTTTCCTTCTACCACTTTAGATGTGAGCTTGCCGGTATGGGCAAATAACTTACGCAACTTATCACGGCACTCCGCATTTTCATTGATCCACTCCGCAATGATGTCGCGTGCGCCTTTCAATGCCTCCTCTGAGGTAGCCACCTGCTCATTGATAAATGTTTCCGCCGCCGCAATATCGCCGTCCTGCTGCTCAAACAACAGGGTGGCCAGCGGTTCCAGCCCTTTCTCAATAGCCACCGTGGCACGGGTTTTACGCTTGGGCTTATAAGGCAGGTAAATATCCTCCAGCTCAGCCAGTACCCACGTGTTTTCTATTTTGGCTAACAATTCAGGCGTCATTTTTTCCTGCTCTGTGATCGTTTTGATAATAAAATCGCGACGGTCATCCACCTCCTTATAACGTTTCTGCAGGTCTTCAATACGGCCTATCTGCACCTCATCCAGGCTGCCGGTGACCTCTTTACGGTATCGGCTGATGAAGGGAACCGTAGATCCTTCGGATAACAGGGCCATCGTGTTTTCTGCCTGTTTACCGGAAATACCCAGCTCCGATGAAATAAGCGCAATGTGTTTCGGATTCATAAATCAATACATTTTGGGATTTTTTGATGGCCGGACAACAGCTTTCGTAACCACAAATCACTGCTCCCGGATCATGAAATCGCTACCTTTTAATAGCTCGCAAATGTAACTAAAATGGCCTTTTTACCAAGAAAAAGTATTCCCCATTTTTATACATCTGCATCTGGTTCCCTGGCCCCGTTCCTGCCCGGATTCATCTCTGAATATCAAAATCCCCAAATGATCCCTATTTTTACAAAATATGGAAAAGACAGCTACATTCGATCGCCTCCTGCAGATCATGGACGATTTAAGGGAAAAGTGCCCCTGGGACCGCAAGCAAACCATTCAAACGCTTCGTCAGCTCACCATCGAGGAAACCTATGAGCTGGCGGACGCCATTACGGATGAAGACTGGAAGTCCATCAAAGAAGAACTGGGCGATATCCTTCTTCATATTGTTTTCTACGCCAAAATTGGCTCGGAACAACAAAAATTTGATATCAACGACGTTATTAACGGTGTATGCGATAAACTCATCCACCGGCACCCGCATATTTACGGCGATGTACAGGCCGAAACGGAAGAACAGGTAAAGCAAAACTGGGAAAAACTCAAACTGAAAGAAGGAAAGAAATCCGTACTCAGTGGCGTTCCGCTGTCGCTGCCCGCCCTGGTAAAAGCAATGCGCCTCCAGGAAAAAGCAAAACAAACAGGCTTCGAATGGGATAACACCGAACAGGTATGGGATAAGGTAAAGGAAGAAGTAAATGAACTGGAAACAGCTGTTAAAAGCGGGAACATCAAGGATATGGAAGATGAATTTGGCGATGTGATGTTCTCTTTGGTGAACTATTCCAGGTTCCTCAATATCGACGCGGAAAACGCCCTCGAACGCACCAATAAGAAATTCCAGCGCCGATTCCAGGCAATGGAAACACTGGCGCTGGAACAGGGCCGCACGCTCAACGACATGACCTTAACGGAAATGGATACACTCTGGAACAAGGTGAAAGCCACAGAGCAATTATAAATCTTTCTTTAATACACCCGGATTGATCGATACTAAAGAAATACGGCTTTTTTTCCTGCGACATGGCTATCTCCTGATCATTGCTGCCTGGTTGTTCACCTTCGCCTTCCTGTTCAGCAACTATTGGTCTTACTACTCGTCCCCGCAGGGCGTGAAACGCAGCATGGAAAAAAGTATCCATCAGCGGGAAAAAACATTCGAAAAACTGGTAAAGGATACCGCTGTTACCAGTTCCCTGTTCCAGCGCAGCTACGACCAGAAAACACTGGACAAACTCACCGGCATGGAGTACTACCTCTTTGCCTACGATTCCAACAGTACCGGCGCCTGGCTCACTTTCTGGAACACCAGCCAGGTACAGCCGGATGATCAGCAAACCACACTGGAAGAAGGCGAACAGTTCATGAAGCTGAAAAACGGCTACTATGAAGTGATCACCCGTAAGGTGAAATCAGCCCCGGGCAGGGCCCAGTACCTGGTAGCGGCCATTCCCGTTCGCATGGAGTATGCCATTAAAAACAACTACCTGGTCAATCACTTCTACAATAAGGAAGAACTGGGGGAAGAATACAGCATCCTGCGGGAACCACCCCAACTACTGGTATCCGAACATATTACCCTCCCGGTGAATAACGGGAAAGGCCAAACGTTGTTTTACCTGGACTATAACGCCGGTATGCATGTGCATCCCTCCAATAACCTGAGCATACTGCTGCGGATATTGGGCTGCATCTGCGTGCTCATATTCCTGAACCTTTTTGCTACCCTGCTGGCTAAATCCACCAACCCGCTGTATGGGTTCCTGTTCCTGTTCCTTATCGTATTCGGAATGCGTGTGCTCAGCTACGTATACCCGTTCCCGTTTAACCTGAAAGAACTCAATATCTTCGATCCCCGGATCTATGCGAAGGATGAGATCTTCTATTCGCTGGGCGACCTGCTCATCAACGTATTGCTTACCTTCTGGATGATCCTGTTCTTCCGGGAACACGTAAAAACCATCAACCCGCCGGTACTGAAAAAACGATGGGCGCAGAGCCTTGTGATCATCATCGCCAGCCTGATTCTCTATATCGTGGAGCAGTTCCTGGCAGATCTTATCCAAAGCCTCGTAATAGACTCCAAGATCTCTTTTGATGTAACCAATCCTTTCAGTCTTACGGAATACAGTATCATCTACAGTATTATCGGCTTCATGGTACTGGGCTTCATCTCCTTCAGCTTCCTGTTCTTCTCCCAGATCATCAACTACCTGCTGAATGAGCTTACCAATTTCCAGTACCGTACCAAATATATATGGCTGGCCGCTGTAGGAATTATCTGGCTGCTGTTCCGTATCCATAACCCGGAACTGTCCTTCTCCGTTACCATGGTGATCTGGCTGCTGCTGTACATTGTGCTGCTGGACTTCCTGGCCGATCGTTTTGAAAGCAGTATGGCTACGGTACCTTTTTTATTCTGGCTCTTCCTGCTCACCATTACCACCTCCGGCGCACTGGTGCATTATAATAATCATAAAGAGTTGTATGCACGCCAGAAACTGGCGGAAGACCTGTCCAAACAAAAGGACCCTTACCTGGAAATGCTGCTGAATGATATCGGTAAGAAGATAGAACACGATGAAGCTATCCAGTATTTTTTCCAGGACCGCAGCAGCAGGATCCACCGCAAAGCAGCTTTCGACAGCCTCCTGCTGAAGTATTTCCAGGGATACCTGAGCAGGTTCCGCGTAAATATTTATGCTTATGATGAAAACGGTACATCACTGTTTACGGCTGATACGATCAGCCTGCTGACTTTTAACCGGCAGATATTTACCGAATCGGAAGCTTCTCCGGCACTGGTACCCGGTAACGATCTTTACTATTATGAACGCAGCTTCAACGATTACAGCTACATCGCAAAAAAAGAATTTCATAATGCCAATGGTGAAGTAACAGGCTGGCTGGTGTATACACTGGCGCCCAAACCGGTAAGCAGCGAAAGACTGTATCCTGAACTGCTGGTGGAAGGCGACCTGAGTGATCCAGGCCGTGAATATGCAGGCGCCTACTCATATGCGGTGTACGATAAAGGCATCCTCGTAACCAACAGCAACGATTTTCCTTTTCCCATCCGTTTATATCCGCATGAGCTGCCTGCGGCAGATGTCAGCGTAAAATCCATCAAAGGTTACTCGGAACTGATCTATAAGGCCACTCCAGAAAAAGTGGTGATCGTGGTGAAGGAAAACAGGACGTTCGTGGAGTTCATCACACTGTTTGCCTACATGTTCTGTTTATTCCTGCTTATCATTGCAGTATACAAGGCATTCGACCTGCTCATCAAAGCAAGGATGCGGCTTAGTAACCTCCGCGCACTGATCGATATCAGTATCCGTAAAAAGGTACATGGCACCATCATTTTCGTTGTTATCTTCTCTTTCCTGATACTGGGTATCACTACCATCAAATTCTTTATTTACCGCTCTGAAATGCAAAACCGTGAACGGCTTAGCAAAACTATGAGAGACGTAGCCAAAGATGTGGAAAAGGTATTTGAGAATCAACGGGACCTGGACCAGGTTGGGGATATGTACGATTCAGAACTGGTAAAAAAACTCACTAATTCCCTGTCGGATATCGCCAATGAAAGGGCGCTGGATATCAACATCTACGACCGCGACGGTAACCTGCGGCTCACTACACAGCCCATGATGACCGACAAAGGACTGATCTCCCCGAAAATAGATCCGCAGGCATTTTACAGTTTATACCGGATGGGACAGATCCAGTTTATCCATACGGAATATATTGGCGTGATGCCGTTCCTGTCGGGTTATATGCCTTTACGCAATCATGATACGCATGAAGTGATCGCCTATCTCAACGTTCCTTATTTTGCCACGCAAACAGAGCTGAATCAGCAGATATCGAACTTCCTGGTGGCCCTGATCAATTTCAATGCTTTCATTTTCCTCATCGCCGGAATGGTGGCGCTGCTGATCACCAATTCCATTACCCGCTCCTTCTCGCTGGTAACGGAAAAGCTCCGGCATGTGAACCTCGGCCAGCGTAATGATGAAATAGAATGGGATAAGGATGATGAGATCGGCGCATTGGTAAAGGAATATAATAAGATGGTACGCAAGCTGGAAGTGAGTGCCGTGCGACTGGCAAAGAGCGAAAGGGAAGGGGCCTGGCGTGAAATGGCGCGGCAGGTAGCCCATGAGATCAAGAACCCGCTTACGCCTATGAAGCTGAGCATTCAGTATCTCCAGCGCGCTATTGCCGGCGATTCGCCTAATGTGAAGGAGCTGTCGCGCAAGGTTGCCGGCACGCTCGTAGAGCAGATAGAACATCTCTCAAACATCGCGTCCGATTTCTCGGCTTTTGCACGGATCGGCGAACCGAACAATGAGGAGTTCCTGCTCAATGAGGTATTGTATTCCCTCACATCATTATACCAGGGACATGAAGATTGTGAGGTAACTTATGTGGAGCCTGCCCGCGACTTTTATTTATATGCAGATAAAACGCAGATGAACAGGCTGTTCACCAACCTGTTGCTGAATGCCATCCAGGCCATCCCCGACGACCGCAAAGGCCAGATCGTGGTACGTATGCAGCTAACCTCCGACAGCCACGTTATTGTGAGTGTATCCGACAACGGGGAAGGTATTTCTTCGGAAGTACAGTCACGCATTTTTGTTCCCAACTTCACCACTAAATCATCCGGTACCGGCCTGGGCCTGGCCATGTGTAAAAACATCGCCGAACAGGCGAGGGGAGAGATCTGGTTTGAAACCAAGCTGAACGAAGGCACCACGTTTTATGTGAAGCTGCCGTTGCAGGGGCATTAATGCAGCGGAGTTTGTCTGACTCAGGATTTTGATGATTACGCTGATTAC
>NZ_DATMTE010000592.1:0-1835 GCF_035564935.1 Chitinophaga sp.
AAACTAAGCGCTTTCATCAGCTGATCCAGCTTAAGTTCCAGGCCGGCCGGCAGTTTATAAGGCACTGTTCTGTTGGGCCGCTGGTTATCGTAGTTCCGGAAATCGTCTTTTGTTTTCCGGTTATTTTGTGAAAAGATAGCCATGGAATGGCATTCACCATCCAGGTAAAAAGTGCGGATCTCAAATTTCTTGGTAATCTTTTCCTGTACCAGCGAGGGAAAAAATTTCTCAGGTACCAGGTGCAGGTTGGCCTGGTGAATGGTTTTGGTGAGCATTTTGTATTGCCCGCCGGTAGCATCTTCGATGAAAATACATTCACTAACGGGCTTTACAATTATTTCATTATAGCTTTCCAGCAATGCTGTAATCGCGGTTTTGGTGGTTACTACATCTGTAAAGGGGGTGTTGATCCCGTATTTGCGGGCGAGGGACAATACGTGCAGTTTGTTCAGGCTATCTTCTGTAATGGGGTTGTTCAGCCATTTTTGCCGGTCGATGGTATAAAACAACAATGAATGAAGGCCGTTAAACTCATCTACCAGGAATCGTTTCAGGGTGTACTGTGTGTTGAAGTCCGCTTGTTTAAGGCTGTATTTTACCGGGAAGCTGTTGATCTTTCTCCGGTACCAAACCACGGCTACCTCGTCATTGCCGGGCAAATCGCCGAGGTGCTGCATATCGAATAAGTCTTCTCCGTTCATCCGCAGGTAGGGTATTCCCAGGTGGTTGAGCCATTGACAAACATGATCAGTGGTGCCTTCCAGGTGCGATTGACTTAATATGAGGATCTGTTGGGACATGGTACGTTAATTACTGGTAGTAAGGACTGCCGGTAATTGCCGGCAGTCCTGTTGTTTCCGTTCCTGATGGCGGAAGGAGCTATTTTTTGGGATCTGCTTTGTGATCGCACAGGTAAACATCCGGACCTGAATAATGGGTTGGAGTGTGCACGGTGGTGCCTGCAGCATCGCCTGCTTCCAGGGAGAACTCTGCGGAGAGAGCCTTACCGCCTTTAATTGTTTCCAGGGATTCAACTTTTTTTGCGTTCAGTTTTTGCAACTTGTCCATAGTGTTTAATTTTTTAAAGATTTACGTTGGGGGTTACTTGTTAGGGTCATTCCGGGTGTCTGTTACCCAATGCTGTCCGTTCCAGGAAGCATAGTTTTCAGTGGTTCTTTCCTGGTCTTCAAGCGAAAATTCTGCATTCAATGCAAATCTGCCGCCCTTTACAGTTTCCGGAGATGTTACCTTTTTGGCAACCAATTTTTCTAACTGTTTCATGTGATTAAATTTTAAATCTGGTCTAAAATTAGGGGGCGTAGTTGGGTTGGCGGAGGGTGGATGTATATTTGAGTGGTTGCAATCTATATTCGTAATGATTTGAAGGAAATCTGTATAGGCTGTTTTCCCCGCAATGTATAATATCAGTTTTGCCGCCAGGCAGTTTTGCTTCAACACGGGTACCTGATATCTGAATCCCCGGTATGCGGGAACCTCAATCCAGCAGTTACAAATGATATTTCCGGGGTATTCACTTTTCCATGTATTTTATTATCTTTGAATTGCCAGTTACACACACAACCAGCCCTACCAACCGATGCAATACATATACGAGAATTTCACATTTCCGCCAGACCAGTCGTTTACAATCAGGTCGGAGATTTTTGAAATCAAAAAACATACCGCCTTAAAATCGCATGTTAATTTTGAGATCGCGCTGCTTGAAAACTGTAGTGGCAAAAGATTTATTGGCGATCATATCGGGGATTTCGACGGGTCGGAACTGGTGTTGTTGGGAAGTTATCTTCCACATTGCTGGCAATATTACAAGGCAG
>NZ_DATMTE010000593.1:0-4841 GCF_035564935.1 Chitinophaga sp.
TGTTAACGTAAGACTGGCATAATTTATTTTATAATAGTTCGTTATAAACCGCGCTGGCTTTGCCAGGGCGGTTTTTTTATGCATTCATTTCCGGGTACTTCCCGGTGTGCGGGGCCTGCGGAAATTGTGGTAACAGTGTAAAGTCCCAAAATGAACAGCCCTTGTTTGTTCATTTTATTCAATTGCCTTCGGTTGTCTCCCAACCCTGTCCCTTTTCGTATTTTTATAGAAACAGATGTGATGCTATATGGCAAAACAAACAGGGATCGTTCTTTTTACCGGTAAACTGGAAAACCAGGTGGGATACCGGAGGAACGGGAAATACTTTATCCGCGCTATGCCGCAAAAGGTGCAGCAAACGCTTGCTACGCGGCAGTCGGCCCGGGAGTTCGGGATCGCCAGCCGCCACGCAAAGCTGATCCGGCAGTCCGTTGGTCCGCTATTGGATATGACACCGGATAACACCTTCGTAAACCGCCTGAACAAAGCGTTGATCGGGGCCGGGAAATCCCGCCTGCAGGACATCCGTGGCTTCCGGTTCAATAAGCATACGGCTGTGTCGCAGTTTTTCTGCGAACAACCGGTGTCAATGCCCAGCGGAATATGGCACATTCCCGCCCAGAAGCTGCCTCCCCGGGGAAACGCCACCCACCTCCACATCACTGCTATAGCTGTGCGCATCAGCTTTATACAACAGCGCATACTCGGCAGTCTTGCCCGAACTGTTACTATCGATTTGAATGAGCCCTTCAAAGGTGCCGAACTGGCTATAAACCTTCCTGGCAGCGGAACATTGCTACACATATTACAGGTAATTACTTCCCTTAACCAGTCCACCCTGGCCAGCCGCCGCCATAACGCCGCCGATATCATGCTGGTAATTCCTGCGATATCCAGACCGGGGAAATCCGCCGGAACCCTTACTGGTACAGCATTAGCTGATCAAGTCCACCTCCCCTCCGCATAAGCTCCACATGCCCTGCACGATGTATAGATGCGCTAAGTAATCCCCACACTATTTCTATTGCTGCGCTATCTATCTGCCAGCCTGTTATCTTCCCGGAACAGTTTGCTATTGCCACATCATATATCTTCCCGGTCCAGCATCTCCCTAAAACAAAAAACCGCTCCACAAGGGAACGGTTCTTTTATACAAAAAGCTAAAAAACGGGTTATTTTAAAGCTTTGTAAAACGGTGTCAGGGGCACAAAGATAACCACTCAGCCGGATTTAATGGTTTTATTTACAAGGAAACCCTCAAAACACACGGCCATCCCCGCTTTTTTATTTGTATTAAAATTTTATTTAAATTATCAAGCCCTTAACCTTTCTCCTGCAGCCACACCACCTTTTGTACCGGCGTATGCGCCGCGGCAATCACTTCTCCGTATAAATCAGGGCGGCGTGCCAACCGGTACCGGTATCCGCCGGCTTCGGTGAGCTTATTACGTGTAAGCGTTGCCGTTACTACGTCGTTATCCAGTTTCCTGCACTCTGCTATCACATCGCCAAAAGGATCAATGATCATGGAACAGCCGTTTTTCAGCTGGTCATCATCCATACCTATAGGATTGGAGAAAACGGCGTATATGGCATTATCGTACGCACGGGCCGGCAGCCATTTCATCAGCCAGGAGCGCCCTTTCATACCGTCAAATTCCAGTCGCAGTGAAGTAGGGTCTTCCCGTCGCTTTTCCCACAGCGCCGGGTCCACGAAACCTGCGCCAGGCCGGGTAGATGGCGTACACATGGTTACATGTGGCATAAAAATGACCTCTGCGCCCAGCAGGGCCGTAGCCCGTACATTCTCTGTAATATTATTATCGTAACAGATCAGTATACTGCATTTCCATCCCTTCAGATCAAAAATTACATACTCATTTCCCGGTTGCAGATGCGGGTTGATAAAGGGGTGCAGTTTCCTGTACTTAGCCACCAGCCCGTTTTTATCTACACATACATACGCCTTGAATAAATTGTTGCCGGCGTCTTTCTCAAATAATCCCGCCAGTACGGCAATATTATTTTCGGCGGCAATATCCTGCAATGCCTTGATAGACGGCCCTTCGGGGATGACCTCGGCAAGTTCCAGCAGTTGCTCCCGCGATAAGTTCCTGGCAAAAGTATAACCAGTCACAGAACACTCGTGGAACGCTACGGCATCTGCTCCATCTGCAGCAGCCTGCCGCGATAATTCCCGGATTATACCCAGGTTATATGCTTTGTCGTTGCTCCTGTTTTCAAATTGCGCAGTAGCAATTTTAAGATCGTTCATATGAATAAATTTTTTTGTCGGCGGAAAGAAAAACGAAGATAAGGCATTTCATTACATGCAATATCCCCGCGGTTTTCGCCACATTTTCTGTATATTCGCTCTTTCAATTTAATAACAAGATGCCCCAACCGGATAATACAAATACCATCTTTCACCTGGCGGCAGATTTCATAAACCATACACACCGCCATATCTTCCTTACCGGCAAGGCCGGTACAGGGAAAACTACGTTCCTGAAATATATCAAAGAACATACGCGTAAAAACACGGTAGTAGTAGCGCCCACGGGAGTGGCTGCCATCAACGCCGGTGGTGTTACCATGCACTCTTTTTTCCAGCTGCCCTTCGGACCTTTTATCCCGGGCACTAAAAGAGGATTTGGAACGGATGAAATCAGCAGTACAGATAAACACGGCCTGTTCCGCAATATTCGTTTTACCAACGATAAAAAAGTATTGCTGCAGGAAATGGAATTACTGATCATCGATGAGGTAAGTATGGTGCGCTGCGATATGCTGGATGCCATTGATGTGATCCTCCGCCATTTCCGCAATAAACCACTGCTGCCTTTTGGCGGTGTACAGGTATTGTTTATCGGGGATCTTTACCAGCTCCCGCCGGTAGTACCCGATGCGGAATGGCGCATGCTTTCTGAATATTACAACAGTACCTTTTTCTTTGCTGCTAAAGTAATAGAACAGGCGCCGCCACTGTATATTGAACTGAAGAAAATTTACCGGCAGAATGAACAGCACTTTATTGAAGTGCTGAACAGGATCCGTAATAATGAAGTACTGCATGATGACCTGCAGTTGCTGAACGAACATTATCAGCCGAATTTTACGGGAGAAGATGAAGAGTACATTGTACTCACCACCCATAACCGGAAGGCAGATGAGATCAATGCCCGGCGCCTGGCGGATATGCCCGGGAAAGTACATCGCTTCGAAGGAAAAATAGAAGGCGATTTCAGCGATAAGGCATTACCCACTGAATTACTGCTGCAATTAAAAGTAGGCGCCCAGGTGATGTTCCTCAAAAACGACCTGGCGCAACCCCGCCGTTATTATAACGGGAAAATTGCTACCGTAAAGGAAATCAACGATGAAGAAATCATGCTGGTGCTGGCAGGCTCCCATGAGGAACTGAAACTGGGTAAGGAAACCTGGCGAAATATCCGCTACTCCTACAACCAGGACGAAAACAGCATTGAAGAGGAAGAAATAGGCAGCTTCACACAGTTTCCTATCCGCCTGGCATGGGCTATTACCATCCACAAAAGCCAGGGACTTACCTTTGAACGCGCCATTATAGACGCCGGGTATGCCTTTGCACCCGGACAGGTATACGTGGCGCTCAGCCGCTGTACCTCGCTCGATGGACTGGTACTGCATTCCCGCATCGGGCACGGCAGTATCCGCACAGACCGGCAGGTGATTCAATTCGCTGAAAAAGAGAACGAAGCCAATGAACTGGTGGTACTCCTGGAAATGGAAAAGAAGAAATTCCAGGCCACGTCCCTGCTGCAGCAATTCGACTGGTACCGTATGCAGGCTACCATCCGCAGCCACGCCGTTTGGATCCAGGATAAAAAGCTGCCCGACTTCGACGCTGCTATTAAGTTGAGCCGCAGCCTCTCGGCCAAAGCAGAGCAGCAGCACGAAGTAGCCGCAAGGTTTGTAACCCAGCTGCATCAGCTGCTGGACACCGCGGTGCAAACCGGCGAAATGGAACAGCTGCAGCAAAGGGTGAACAAAGCCATAGGCTACTTTACCCAAAGCATTTACGAAGATCTCATCCAGCCTTTGCAGGCGCACATCTCCGACATCAAAAAAGCCAAGTCAAAAAAATACCTCCTTCAGCTCATGGCGCTGGAAGCCGATTGCTGGAATAAACTGCGCCATGTATGGGAAATAGCTTATGCCGACCTTGATTTTACCGCCGGCCTGAAAGACTACACCAAGCTAAGGGAGGCAGATGCCGCCGCCACTCCGGTTCCCGCCGGTAAGGAAAAAGCCGCCAAAGGCAAAGTGGAAAAGGGGAGCAGCCGTCGCGGTACCCTGGAGTTATACCTCGCAGGCAAATCCGTTGCTGATATTGCTGCCGCGCGGCAGCTGGCCATGAGCACCATTGAAAGCCACCTGGCGCAATGTGTGGAAGCCGGCGAAATGGATATCAACCGCTTTGTAAAGGAAGGCACCATGCGCCTCATCCTTAAACACATCGGTGAACTGGGCGCTACTGCTGCCGGCCCTATAAAGGAAAGAGTGGGCGACGCCGCCACCTTCGCGGAAATCCGCGTAGTACAATGGTATCTCAAAAAGAAACAGGAAGAACAGATCATGAATGGTTAAGCGCCTTCGGCGCTGCGCGGATTTTGTCTGACTCAGGATTTTGATGATTTCGCTGATTACCCTGATTTGATTACTTTGGATTTAAAATGATTTTGAGAGATAAAAGCGGATACTTTCGCCCCCATCTTCCCAAATCCTTTTAAAATCATTTATAAAATCACAAAAACAAAATCAGTGAAATCATTTTAATCAGTTTAATCCTGAGTCAGACA